>NZ_JAUJTZ010000005.1:0-285679 GCF_030433455.1 Yersinia sp. 22-579
GGTGCGTCCGAATGGACTCGAACCATCGACCCCCACCATGTCAAGGTGGTGCTCTAACCAACTGAGCTACGGACGCACATCATACTCTTGGCATTCTAATAACTTGGCATTCTAATAATAAGATTGGTGCGTCCGAATGGACTCGAACCATCGACCCCCACCATGTCAAGGTGGTGCTCTAACCAACTGAGCTACGGACGCAATACCTAACTCTTATTACTCGCCATCAATGCTGACAGCGGGGACGAATATTAACGAGCCGCCCGTCCGCTGGCAAGGGGAAAAACATAATATTCACCGCAAACTCACGTAATTGCTGCGCTTTTACTCATTGCGCTGTTTTTTTCTCCAGCTTTTCTTATTTGGCAGGGCATTAATTACTGAGATGAGCGTCAGCAATTAATGCCTATAATGACAAGCGCTTAGTGCGCCGCTTTTTGCAGAATAAAAGCAGGTGGCTGCTTTTGTAACCAACGGATGCGCAGCGCCATCAAGATAGCCGCTGAGGTCAGGCCGATAACGAAGCCTATCCAGAAACCACTTGGCCCCATCGCTGGCACAATATAATCGGTCAGCCCCAACACATAACCCGTCGGTAACCCCAACAACCAATACGCGGTGAAGGTAATAAAGAAGATCGAGCGAGTATCTTTATAACCGCGTAAGACGCCGCTGCCGATCACCTGAATTGCATCAGATAATTGGTAAAGTGCTGCCAATAACATCAAGTGGGAGGCCATTACCACGACTTCAGGTGTCTTGTTATAGAGCAGCGCAATATGTTCGCGGAACACCACCGTAAATATCGCGGTGACACACGCCAGCATCAGGCCTACAGCAATACTGGTATACGCGGCCACTCTGGCGTTTTCAACAGATCCTTGCCCCAGGCGAAAGCCGACACGAATGGTCGCGGCGACACTCAATGACATCGGTAACATAAACATTAATGAACTAAAGTTGAGGGCAATCTGGTGCCCGGCCACCGCAACGATACCCAGCGGAGAAACCAGTAGTGCGACCACCGCAAACAAGGTCACTTCGAAAAACAGCGCCAGCGCCACTGGCAGCCCAAGGCCCCCGAGGCGCTTCATTACTTGCCAGTCCGGTGCAGCAAATCCTTTTTCCAGTTTGATATCTTGCTGTGAGCGGGCACGCGTGACATACCAACGCATCATTAAGAACATCACCCAATAAACCGTTCCGGTTGCCACCCCACAACCGACACCGCCTAATGCCGGAGCACCAAATTTACCGTAGATGAAAATATAGTTAATGGGAATATTAACCAGTAAACCAATAAAACCAATCACCATGCCGGGTTTGGTTTTGGATAGCCCTTCACACTGATTGCGTAGCACCTGAAAGAAGAGGTAACCCGGCGCGCCCCACATAATGGCGTGCAGGAAACCAACGGCCTTATCTGCCAGCACCGGATCAATGTTGTGCATCTGCTTAATCACGTGGTCGCTATTATAGATGACCACCATAATTAATACCGAGACACAGGATGCCAGCCAGAATCCCTGTCTGACCTGATGAGCAATTTGGTTGCGCCGCCCGGAACCATTAAGTTGGGCTACCGTCGGCGTCAACGCCAACAATAATCCGTGACCAAATAAGATAGCCGGTAACCAGATTGAGGTCCCCACCGCCACCGCAGCCATATCGGTTGCACTGACAGAACCGGCCATAATAGTGTCAACCACACCCATGGCGGTTTGGGACAATTGCGCGATAACAACAGGAATAGCGAGAGCCAACAAGCTACGCGCTTCGACGATATACTTCTGCACGTATGCACCTTTATCTACCCATCGTTCTTCACGATGCATGGGTATAACCTAGTTATAATTTCAGTAGCGATAATTTATCTTTTTGTAGCCGATAAATAAAATAGCGGGAAAACATAATACTCTTGGAACACGAAGAGTATAAAAGATTGTACCTCCCCGTCGAGCTTAAGCAATCCTTGTCATTCAGTTTCAATGAAATAACGCGAATACAGATTTTTAGTCTAAGTGGTTTGGTTTTCCTTATCTTCTGAGGCAAAATCAAGGCAATTAAACTTTTTTCTACAGATAAGAGGCATGGCGTATGTTCACCGGTATTGTTCAAGGCACCGCGCCAGTGGTTGCCATTGACGAGAAATCCAACTTCCGCACCCATGTAGTCGAAATGCCAACTGAAATGTTACCTGAATTAGCATTAGGTGCTTCAGTGGCCCACAATGGCTGCTGTTTGACAGTGACAGAAGTTAATGGAAATCGAGTCAGTTTTGATTTAATGAAGGAAACGCTGCGTATTACCAATTTGGGTGATATTAAAGTCGGCGATGTGGTTAATCTGGAGCGGGCCGCTAAATTCAGTGATGAAATTGGCGGGCATCTTATGTCCGGTCATATTATTTGTACCGCTGAAATAGCCAAAATATATACCTCAGAAAATAACCGTCAGATCTGGTTTCGACTGCCCAGCGACGATTTAATGAAATATGTATTACACAAAGGCTTTATCGGTATTGATGGCATCAGTCTGACCATTGGCGAGGTAGTGGGTAACCGTTTTTGCGTTCATTTGATTCCGGAAACACTGGCGCGAACCACATTAGGTAAAAAGCGACTGGGGCATCGGGTGAATATTGAAATAGACCCACAAACACAGGCTGTAGTGGATACCGTTGAGCGGGTATTAGCGCAACGCGAAATTGCTCAGGTAGCAGCAGCGGCTGAAAAAGTCGCTCGCCCATAGCATGATAAAAGGCAGGGCTGATATGCTCCTGCCTTTTTAAAAAAGAATCATGTTAGATATTAACGAGCAACCCGAATACCGCCTTCTACCCCGTTGGGGCTGAATAATACCTGCCACAATTGAATATCTCTGGCGCGGAATGCACCGGCACAGGCATTCAGATAATAGCTAAACATCCGCTCAAATCGAGGCGAGTAATTCTCAGCTAATTTTGGCCACGCTGCTTGGAAACGTTCATACCAGGCCATTAATGTTCGGTCGTAATCTGCCCCGAAATTATGCCAATCTTCCATGATGAAATAAGGTTCGCTGGCCTTGGCAATATGTTGTACCGACGGCAGACACCCATTGGGGAAAATATATTTATCAATCCACGGGTCAACACTCAGGTCGGTACGATTAGCGCCGATTGTATGCAGCAAGAATAATCCGTCAGGTTTTAAATTACGCTTAACTACCTCAAAGTAGGTGTTGTAATTTTTAGGGCCGACGTGTTCGAACATTCCCACCGAGACTATACGATCGAATTGTTCATCCAGGTCGCGATAATCTTGCAGCAAAATAGTGACATCCAAACCTTCGCAGCGTTTTTGTGCCAATTTCTGTTGTTCAGCTGAAATCGTTACACCTGAAACCGACACTCCAAAATGGCGCGCGGCGTAAGCGGCAAGCCCGCCCCAGCCACAACCAATATCGAGTAGTTTCATGCCAGGCGCTAATTGCAGCTTCTCACAGATCATCTGCAATTTATTTTCCTGCGCTTGCTCAAGGGTGGCCGCATCTTTCCAATAGGCGCAAGAATATTGCATGTTGGGGTCGAGCATTAGGCTAAACAGATCATTACCGAGATCGTAATGTTCTTTGCCGACAATCCAGGCTCGTTTCTTTGATTGCAAATTGATAATACGTGCGGCTGCGATGCGTAAAGTATCTTTGAAATGGTGTGGAAGTTGATGCTCCAGACCAGCCCTGAGAACGCGCTGGAAGAAAATATCCAGTCGATCGCATTCCCACCAGCCATCCATATAACTCTCACCTAATGCCAAAGATCCTTCTTGTAATACCCGCTTAAAGAAGTCTGGATTATTAACTCTAATATCGAAGGGACGTGAGCCATTGATTTCAATATCAGCGCGGCTCAGCATTTCTTGTACAATGCGAAACCACGGATTTTCTTGAATACTCTGGTCTTCTATACAGGATGAACTCATAGCTTCTCCATCACTTTCTTCTGACTTATGACCCGCGATAAAATCTATATGCGCAGATACATACCAATAAAGTTGGTGTCTGGTATCCATTACGGACAGAGGAAGATTAAGAAGAAACCCTAATTTAGGGCTACTCATCCATAAGAGTAAATGTGACGCAATCCACGCGTCCAGTAAGTGCTTAAGATAATGCTTTTTTTAAATGATATTCTAATTGGTTAAACCGAGTATAGGCTTGCCGGGAAGCTTTCTCAATACTAAATCTTTCCCGGCCTAAATTTCGCTTAGTGACTATTTTTACAAGGAATTATGACTCCACGCAATTATAGTCATTATTATCAGTATGGACTTTTTCTTTCCTCAACGCATAGCAATGAATGCCATATCCCAATGCGGCTAAAGCTACCGTTGACAGCATCACAGTGACGGTTGCCAGCAAAGGTTGGCTGATATAGGCCGACACCAGCATGCTGGCAACAAAACACAAGCCCAGTTGTAGTGTGTTTTGCAACGCTGCTGCTTTACCCGTACTGGCTGGAAAGGGCATTAATGCATTTGCTACGATAATAGGGTAGCAGGCACCATTCACAAGCGCCATTAAGCAGAATGGAATAAGTAAGGTCACCAGTGTGGGCGTCGTCAGCGTTGCTATCAGATAGAGTGCGATCATACTGATAGCATAACCCGCTAATAGCCACGGCAGCAGGGTGTTTCCCTTGATTCGGCTCAATGCACTACGACAACCAAACCCCCCCAGTAGAAAGGCTAATGTTTGTGGAACATAACTCAAACCAATAACATTCGGGCTATATCCCATATCGCCTAAAATAAAAGGTGAACCCGTTAGCCAGGCAAAAAAACCGGCACTGCATGCAGCAAACATCATCACGTTACCGCTGAATACCGGAGACTTCAGCAACTGCCAGAAACTAATAGCGTTTTTGTTTTTATCTACGTTATCCGATGCTGTTTCTTTCCGTTCCTTAAGCAAGGCGGTCGGAATCAGTAGCAGCAGGGTAATCACCAATAGCACGACAAAAATTGAGCGCCAGCTGAAATGGTTTAATAACCAGGCACCCAGTAATGGCGCGAGCGCAGGGGATAACGCCACTAAGGGCATAATGGTCGCAAATACTCGGTTGGCCTTGCCGTCGCGATAACGATCGACCACTAAAGCTTGCCAGCTCACCGCAGCGGAACAGACCCCCACCGCCTGAATAAAGCGCAAAACTAATAACTGCGCCGCAGTTTCAACCCATAAAACTCCCAGGCAGCCGATGGCAAATAAACCCAATCCAGCTAACAGCACCGGTTTGCGGCCTATTTTGTCCGAAACGGGTCCCCAGATAAGTTGGGCGATAGCGAAACCTGCGAGAAAGATACTGAGGCTGGCGCTGATGGAGCCGGCGGAAGTTTGGAGTTCTTGTTGCATGGCACCAAAGGCGGGCAAATACATGTCAGTGGCCAGATACCCCAACATGCTCAAACCGGCCAGATAGAACATGAAACTTGATGTCGTTTTCATTATTTATTTCTCATTATAGTTTTTGCAGGTAAAACTTTTGTTACCGAAAATTAATTGCGGGGGCATTCTAACGACGCGATATTCGGTTGTGAAACGGTAATATTTGCGCCATGCTATCAAAAAAATTGATATCAAATACTCCGTCTAAAGGAAGCGCAAAACCATGTGGTCAGAATACTCATTGGATGTGGTGGATGCTGTTGCGCGCACTGGGAGTTTTAGTGCTGCTGCGCAAGAATTGCACCGCGTGCCGTCTGCGATAAGCTATACCGTGCGTCAATTGGAGGAGTGGTTAGCTGTGCCGCTTTTTGCGCGACGCCATCGGGATGTGGAATTGACCGAAGCAGGCAAAGTTTTTATTAAAGAATCGCGTGATGTTATCAAAAAAATGAATGACACACGTCGTCAATGTCAACAAGTGGCGAATGGCTGGCGCGGGCAATTAAATATCGTGGTTGATAAAATCGTCAAACCTCAGCGAAGTCGCCGTTTAGTACTGGATTTTTATCGCCATTTTCCCGATATCGAATTGCGGGTGCGCTATGAAGTCTTTAACGGCGTTTGGGATGCGCTGGTAGATGGGCAAGCGGATATGGCCATTGGTGCGACTCGTGCCATCCCTGTTGGTGGGCGGTTTGTCTTCCGTGACATGGGTTTTCTGACCTGGCATTGCGTAGTGAGTATTAATCACCCTTTAGCGCAGCTAACCGGGCCACTTAACGACGATCAGTTGCGGCCTTATCCCTCCCTCTGTTTAGAGGATACGGCGCGAAATTTGCCGAAACGAGATACCTGGACGTTGGATAACCAACAGCGATTAGTGGCACCGGATTGGGCGACGGGCATAGACTGTCTGTGTGAGGGGTTATGTATTGGCATGGTGCCCGCTCATATGGTATCGCCCCTGATTGCACAAGGGAAACTGGCAGCCTTAACACTCGCGGAACCCTTACCTGCTAGCCCGTGTTGCTTGACGTGGGAGCAGAACAACCATTCCCCAGCCTTAGCCTGGATGTTGGAGTACTTGGGTGACAGTGTCACGTTAAATGATGAGTGGTTAAAAGATGATAATGGCACGGATGATGATATACGGCAGAATTAGCAGCCGGTAACAGGGCGCTACCGGCAGACTAAATGTTTAGGACGATAACTGTGCTTAGCGACGATAATCGCGGAATGGGCCATCAGCAACAGAACGACGTTCGACCAGTTTTGGATGTACTTCAATGGTTTGAGGGTCTTCGCGTTTACTGACAATTCTGTCGAGCAACATAGCAAAAGCCGTTTCACCCAATCGCTCTTTCGGCTGATGAATGGTGGTCAACGCCGGTGAGAAATAGCGAGCATTACGCACATTGTCATACCCGATCACCGAAATATCTTGTGGTACACGCAAACCTAATTCATCTGCGGCGCATATCGCGCCCATTGCCATAATATCGCCACCACAGAATACAGCAGTCGGACGATGCTTTTGTGTCAGAATTTGATGCATGGCTTTATAGCCGGATTCTGGCTCAAAATCACCTTGAACTACCCATTCTTCTCGCAGGGTGATGTTGGCCTCCTCTAATGCTTTTAGGAAGCCCTGATGGCGACCGCCACCGGTATTACGCGATAATTGGCCGGGGATAGCCCCGATATCGCGGTGACCACGCTCAATAAGATAACGGCCAGCTAAATAACCGCCTTCAAATGCATTATCAATAATCGAGTCGGTAAAATCGCCACGGGCAGTCCCCCAATCCATCACCACCATCGGAATATTGCGATAATCCTCTAACATTCCCAGTAACTGTTCCGGATATTCTGAACACATCACCAATAAGCCATCAACACGCTTTTGTGCCAGCATCGCCAAATAGGCTTTTTGTTTATCAAGATTATTATGAGAGTTACATAAAATCAGAGTGTAGCCTTTGCTATAACAGCTATTTTCAACCGCTTCGATCACTTCGGCAAAATAGGGGGCTTCACTGGATGTCGCCAACAAGCCAATTGATTTAGTGTGATTAACTTTTAAACTGCGCGCCACAGCACTCGGTGAATAATGCAGTTCTTTAATGGCCGCCCACACAGCGGCCTTGGTGTTTTCGGCGACGAAACGAGTTTTGTTGATAACGTGCGAAACGGTGGTAGTGGACACACCCGCGTGTTTGGCCACATCTTTAATCGTTGCCATAAAAAGAATGACTCCTAAGCTCACCTGTTACAGCAGGTAAGTATTATGTTAATCGTTTGCCTGCATGACTCGAACACCGCTCAGACAGAAACAAGATAGTAGGCTGGAGAGCTAAGTCAGATGGTCGTCTGAGAGTATTTATTAGACGTTATTAGTCGGCATACAGTTATGAACTGCGAATTTTGTCTGATCTGGAGGGAAAGTGGAAGAGGTAATCAATGTTATAAAGTGCGTAATGAGCACAAGATTTTTTTTCTTAACTGTGGGAAAATAATTTAACGCACTAACTATGTGCCTTTACCCTACTAAAATAAACCGGCTGAGGAGTTCTTATGGATACCAATCTGAAAATGTCGCTGATTACGACTGTTGGTGCACTGGCGATGATTATTGTCTTTAGCTTCGTGGCGGTCATGAATTAATTAAGCCGCATGCCGGTGTGAAGTGATAAGTAGGGCGGTTAACCCGCCCTTAATTATTTCTGTTGGTAATATGATTACACGGCGTCTTTTGCTTCTTGTCTTATCAGGCTAAGTTTTTCTCAACGAAAGACCAATTCACCAGCGCCCAGAAATTCTCCAGATATTTTGGTCGCGCATTACGATAATCAATATAGTAAGCGTGCTCCCACACATCTACAGTTAACAATGGCTTATCCGCGGTCGTCAGCGGTGTCGCCGCATTTGATGTGCTGACAATAGCTAACGTGCCATCCGCTTTTTTGACTAGCCAGGTCCAGCCCGCGCCAAAGTTTTTTACTGCCGCATCAGTAAATTGCGCTTTAAATTCAGCAAAAGATCCAAAGGATTGATTAATGGCATCGGCGACTTTTCCTGTCGGTTCGCCACCGCCATTAGGTGACAAACAGTGCCAGTAAAAGGTGTGGTTCCAAACTTGCGCTGCATTGTTAAAAATACCGCCACTGGAGGTTTTGACAATCTCCTCCAAGGATTTACCTGCAAACTCAGTATCCTTGATCAGGTTATTGAGGTTTACCACATAGGTGTTGTGGTGCTTGCCGTAATGGTATTCCAGCGTTTCAGCAGAAATGTGCGGTTCCAGTGCATTTTGTGCATAAGGTAATGCCGGTAATTCAAAAGACATAGCTCTCTCCTTTCGGGGTTGCTCAGGGTGTTTGCTCCTCAAATCCGAACGTTAGCTCACTAAGATGTGGTGAGGAGCGGTTAAAATCGTAATTGTTGTATTTTTATTGTGGGTATTAATCTTAACAACTTTTAACCGGAATGACAGGTATAACCATACCATTTGATGGGATATTGGCTGTTTGAAGTTTGATAGGTATGTTTGACAGGTGTGTTTGACAGATAATAAGCACCCGATAGGGCTACCGGGTGCGGTGCTTGGTTTAGCGGATAGTTTTCGGTGTCACAACACGACGAGCGCCGACATAATGATCTTGCCAGTAGTCGTTGTCTAGCATGCTGATACGAATTTCTTCACCGGTGCGTGGTGACTGAATAAATTTGCCGTTACCTAAATAAACGCCGACATGATCAGCAACACCGCGATTAGCAATATTGAAGAACACTAAATCACCACTTTCTAATTCAGCGCGCTTAACCGGTGCCGCATCACGCAAATGATACATTTCATTAGCAGTGCGTGGCATTTTTATTCTGATGACATCTTTATAGGCGTAGTAAATAAGCCCGCTGCAATCAAAACCTGTATTAGGGGAGGTGCCACCCCAGCGATAAGGTTTCCCCACTTGCTTCATCAGTTTGCTCATTGCTGTCTGCTTAGCATGCTGATAGCGTTTTTTATGCGCAGGGCTGAGTTTTATTTTACTGTTTGCTACTAATTCGGTCGCGGCTTTACCTTGGGTTTTATTGCGATGACGGCCGTAAGCCACTTTTTCGGTTTTTTTAACTGTCGCTTTTTTATTGCTAGCAGTTTTAATATTTGTTTTTTTGCTACTAGTGACTTTTGGGCTGGTAGGTTTGCTGACTTCCTGTGCCTTTTTCTTAATGGTTTTGCTGGCGGTAGCTGCCGTTTTCTTTTTATCGTTGTTGGTCGCTATTTTATTTGTCACATTTTTACTATTGGTTTTGTTGTTATCAATTTTGGCTTTTTTAGTATTTTTATCAGCTTTACGCTTTTTACGGTCATCAGGACTGGCCTGACTGACTTGGCCTTTCTTTTGCTCAGCCGAGACGTGAGCCTGCGGCGACGCATGTGCGAGGTTTAGAAATAGCTGGGTAAACAGCAGCACAAACAGCGTAAGTATTAAACGCATAATAACGCTACCAACCTTGGCCCTGAAATGAATATGAAGAGTCACAGTATTGCCGAAACTCCGGATATAAAAAAGCGGAGAGCTACAGGATTTTAGTCGATATTGTGAGAAAACGTTAATGGCGTCGCAATTGTCGTTTTTTCACACGGCTAATGAACTTAAATCAACCATACGTCAACAAGTTAGTCGACCTGAATTTCTGCTATCCCTCAGTGAAGATAATAATGAAGAGAAGGGATCAAAAATGTTATTCTAAATGCACATATTTGTAGCTGATAATATAACCCACAACTAACCGAGTAAAACCCCTGCAAAAGATGGCGTTTTATTCCAGTGGTGACAGTCGCTACAATAGGCTGGACGCAATAATAAAATAGCCCTAATGGATAGGTTCTAAGTATTGTAGCCACTAAATGGCTTGAGGAAGCAAGAAATGACGACGATTGATAAAATTCAGCGCCAGATAGCAGAAAACCCAATCCTGCTTTACATGAAGGGCTCACCAAAGCTGCCAAACTGCGGTTTCTCTGCTCAGGCTGTACAGGCGCTATCTGCTTGTGGCGAACGCTTTGCTTACGTTGATATTCTGCAGAATCCGGATATCCGTGCTGAGCTGCCAAAATACGCTAACTGGCCAACTTTCCCACAACTGTGGGTTGACGGCGAATTGGTGGGCGGTTGCGACATCCTGATGGAAATGTATCAGCGTGGCGAACTGCAACAACTGTTGAAAGAGACAGCTGATAAATACCGTACTGAAGAAGAAAAGCCCGCAGCAGAGTAATGAGCTGCCAGCTTAGGTAATAAACCAAAAGGTGGCTCTCAGGCCACCTTTTTTAATGGTTAATTTGCTATTTTTTCTTGAGTTAGGCTACTCAGATTCGCCCGCTGGTACCGGCCAGCCACCCAATTTCTTCCAACGATTCACCAACTCACAGAATAGTTTCGCTGTTTGCATTGTATCGTACAAAGCAGAGTGAGCCTGGCTGCTATCAAACGGAATACCTGCCGTCAGGCAAGCTTTTGCCAATACGGTTTGCCCCAGAACCAGCCCACTAAGTGCTGCGGTGTCGAAAGTGGCAAATGGGTGGAACGGGTTACGCTTCAAGCTGGCGCGTTCTGCCGCGGCCATCACAAAGCTGTGATCAAAATGCGCATTATGCGCGACGATAATGGCGCGGTTACAGCCTTGTTCTTTCAAGCCTTTGCGCACAGCTTTGAAAATAGCATGTAATGCATCATGTTCACTCACTGCGCCACGTAATGGATTGGTGGGGTCTATTCCATTAAATGCCAGCGCTTCGGGTTCCAGATTGGCACCTTCGAACGGATCTACATGAAAATGTAGCGTTTCATCAGGCAGCAGCCAACCGTCCTTGTTCATTTGCAAGGTGACGGCAGCAATCTCTAATAATGCGTCAGTTTGAGCATTAAAACCGGCGGTTTCTACATCAATTACTACGGGATAATACCCACGAAAACGGCCACTCAGGGCGTTAAGGTCACTTTTATCTGCCATCAGTTTCTTATCTTCATCGAATTCAGCACGCATTATGTCAAATTTTGGCGTGGGATGCAGGGGGATATCGTGATGAGAAAAAAGGCACCGCGCAGGTGCCTTCTTGCTACTCAGTTTCCGAGGCCGTGTCCGGCACTTTTATTCTCGATGAGCTCTATTTTGTAACCGTCTGGATCTTCGACAAAAGCAATAACAGTATTACCGCCCTTGACCGGGCCTGCTTCACGGGTCACTTTGCCACCAGCATTGCGAATTTGGTCGCAGGTGGCAGCAACATCATCCACCCCCAAAGCCAAATGACCGAACGCCGTTCCCATCTCGTAGCTGTCTACGCCCCAGTTATAGGTCAACTCGATCACTGAGCCTTCGCTTTCATCGCTATAGCCGACGAATGCCAGTGAGTATTTATATTCGGTATTTTCACTGGTACGCAGCAAACGCATCCCTAATACCTTGGTGTAGAAATCGATGGAACGTTGCAGGTCACCGACGCGGATCATGGTATGGAGTAGGCGCATAATACCCTCTGTTGATATGTTGCCTGAATTATGGGCAAGAGTGAATGAATCCAAGTTTAAGTATAGCCTTGGTAATTAAATCAGTTCAATGGGTTACAGAAAATGAATAGACTGCAAATGATAACGGTCAGGCATATTGCCTGACCGTGAGCAGAGAAATTGATTTACAACTAAGCAGGGTTTACAGCTTTGGATAGTCGGTATAGCCCTTAGCGCCACCGCCGTAGAAGGTTTCACCGTCAGGCTCATTCAGTGGTGCATTTTGCTGCAAACGCTCAACCAGATCTGGGTTGGAAATATAGCTGCGACCAAAGGCAACGGCATCAATAAATCCTTTCTCAATCAGGCTTTCGGCTTTTTCTGCGGTATAGGCACCTGCGCCGATAATCACCCCTTTGAAGCGGGCACGCACAGCATCGCGGAATGCATCTGAATAAGGCTTACCGCCAGCCCAGTCTGGCTCGGAAATGTGCAGATAAGCGATATGGCGTTTGTTTAATTCTTCAATCAGATACAGCGCCGCTTCTTCCTGATCTTCACCATTATCCAAACCATTGAACGGGCCTAAAGGTGAAATACGGATACCAATACGCTCAGCACCCCATTCAGCCGCGGTGGCATCAACCACTTCTAAGGTCAGGCGAGTTCGGTTTTCAATGCTGCCACCGTATTGGTCAGTACGCTGGTTTGATGCCGGAGACATAAATTGATGTAATAAATAGCCGTGGGCCGCATGCAATTCAATATAATCAAACCCAGCCTCACGGGCATTGGCTGTTGCCTGGCGGAAATCATTAATGATGCCAGGGATCTCTTCTGTTTCCAGTGCGCGCGGCGTAGAGCAGGGAACACGAACCCAGGCACCGGTTTCATCACGAACGGTGGTGCGGGTATCTGCGGCAATGGCAGATGGCGCAACAGGTGCTTGTTGGCCTGGCTGTAAACTGTTGTGTGAGATACGGCCAACATGCCACAGTTGCACGGCAATATGTCCACCTTCATCATGCACAGCTTGCGTGATTTTTTTCCAGGCGTTTAACTGCTCCTGAGTGTGCAACCCCGGAGCGCCAGCGTAGCCTTTCGCCTGGAAAGAAATCTGAGTCGCTTCAGTGATAATCAAACCTGCACTGGCGCGTTGACGATAATATTCAGCCATTAATGGAGTAGGAATATCACCTGGCTCAATACTGCGTAAACGCGTCAGTGGAGCCATAAATACACGGTTTGGCAAAGTGAGCGCGCCAACCTTCAAAGGGGAGAACAGTTTAGCAGTCTTCATGGTGCGTCCTATATTAATAGACCAGTCGTCTAGTGACTGGGTAAACCCTGAAAATAAAAAAACATAACATTCAGGATCATTGGATTATTGAGCGGGTTGTAAAATCAGTTCGATACTTTCTAGCGCACAGGTCAGCGGCGCAACTGATCGTTTCACCTTCGCTCGCAACGAAGCGCCTAGCCACAAGGCATAGAGCGTTTCTGCGGTTGCCGCAGGGGAAAGCGTAATACGCAAAGAGCCTTCTTCAACGCCGGCTTCGATGGCATCTTGCAAACGACCAATGACGCGAGCAGTGCCGATATCTAACGCATGACGCATAGGTTCGGATAAATCACTCACTTCAGCTGATAGTTTAACCGCCAGACAAGCATTGTGGCATTCACTGCCACAATAGTTAGCAATCGCTTGAGCAAAATAGTGCAGCAGATGGTGGCGCTTATCACCTTGCGAGCCGGTTAACAGGGTTGCCATCTGTGCATCATAGCGATCAAAATAGCGCTGTAGCATCGCCTCACCAAATACTTCCTTCGAGCGGAAATAGTGATAAAACGAACCCTTAGGGATACCCGCAGTTGTGAGTAACTGGCTGAGACCCATGCCATTAAAACCGAGGCGTAGGCTGAGGCTCTCACCAGTTGCTAACAGGTGCTCACGGGTGTCTACATGTGCGTGCTGTGTTTTATTCATGCTCGAAAGATTAATAGACCGATCGGTCTAGGTCAAGAAAAAAATGCCAGCGGAGGGTACGCTGGCATCAATATAGATATCTATTGGCTATTTATTTATGACTACTTTTATCGGTTTGCCTTAACTTCGACATTTTTGTAGCAAATCCATTCCAGATTGATATTCAGTAGTTTGAACATTCATCATCCCTAAAATGGTGTGGAAGAGATTATCTTGTGAAATCTCATCATGTTGCGCGCTATCGGACAAACACTGGCGATCAATGCCATAGTTTTTGGTGTATTCAGGCGACAACCACATCAAAAAAGGAATATGTGTCTGCTGGCTGGGGGCAAACATATAGGGCGTGCCATGTAAATACATGCCATTTTCACCTAACGATTCTCCGTGGTCAGAGAGGTAAACCAGTGCGGTGTTAAATCTATCATTATGTTGTTGCAGTAATTTGATGGTGTTATCGAGCATCGCATCAGTATAAAGAATGGAATTGTCATAGGTGTTGACCAGTTCCTGCGGCGTACAATCCTGAATTTGGTTGCTATCACAGGTAGGAGCAAACTGACGTACCTCTGGTGTGGATCGGCGGTAGTAAGCCGGGCCGTGGCTGCCCATCTGATGTAACACAATAACACCATCGCCTTGTAGCCCATTGATATAATTATCTAACTTGTAGAGCAATGCATTATCCATGCAAACACCATTCTCACAATCAGTGGTTAATTGCAGTTGTGTGACGTCCTGATGAGGAATGCGATCGCAGGCACCTTTACAGCCACCATCATTTTCGCGCCACAACACATTCAACCCGGCATGGGCAAGAATATCCATCAAGCCTTCCTGATGGCTGGCAAGTGTTGCATCATAATTTTTACGCGGCATATTTGAGAACATACAAGGCACGGATACCGCCGTTTCAGTGCCGCAGGATGATGCATTCTTGAAATAGGTCACATCCTGTTTTTTCAGTCGTGGATTGGTTTCCCGCTCATAACCACCTAATGAGAAATTCTCTGCGCGAGCGGTTTCGCCCACCACTAATATCACCAGTGTTTTCTTTGGTTGTCCGCTGATTAAGGGGCCTTTATGGGCATCTTCCCCGATTGTCACTAATGACATATTACTGGCGAAATATTTATGTTTGGCGAATTGAAAACTACCACTAACAAAATTGGACGGTGTTAGCATTTTAACAATGCTTTTATTATTCCGGATAAGCGAAGCGTAATCTTTATAAAATAATGCCGCGATCAGCAGAATAATAACGACTGACGCCAGAATATTGGCGGCTCTTAGCCCCAGCATATACCACCAAGGGCGCGTCGCTCGGATACGCACGAAACAGATAATAATGGCGGGGATAATACCTAATATCAGCAACCATAAAGCCATGCGCGGCGTGAAAAGGGCGGTTGCTTCCTGCGCGTTGGTCTCAAACGCATTTTGCATCATATTGGCGTCGATAACGGCACCATAGCTGAACATAAAATAGTTGGCCGCTGCGCTCCCCAGCAGAAACAAAATAATGATTGGCTTACGCAGTACAGGTACGGCTAAAAGACTAAAAATAATATTAAGGGCGCAGAAAATCACCAGCGGAATAGTTGCTGCAAAGAAATAACTATCACTGCTGTCAAAGTGAATTAACGACCAGGCTTTATAAATAAACAGCGCATTCTGGAAGAGAGTAAAAAACAGTGCGGTGACTAAAATAAACACCAATCCGTTACACTGTAACTTGTATCGAACATTCATTGTAAACATCAGACCCTAGTATTAACCAATTAACGAAATGCTACTGAATAAAACTTAAGATAACCTTAGCGGTTAGGGCATAGTGTGTAGCGTAATTAGCAATAGGGACTTGCCAGTCGCGCTGAAGCAGGCTTCAATTAAAGTCTGCCTCTTGTACTTGGGGCCGCAGGGGTGTTAGCTGTATTCACTTACCCGAATCACTTACTTGAGTAAGCTCATCGGGGTTCATTCATTTGCTGCCTTCCTGCAACCTCAAGTTCTTCAGGTATGTCAGCAGCAGGAGAGGCGATTTGGCTCAGCAACTTGAGTTTTTTGACATCCCCAGCCCATGCCGTGGTATCTGTCAAACAGATGACCGTGGCTTTTGCCGTGGGTGTATGCGTAGCCGGGATGAGCGCTTTAATTGGATGAAAATGAGTGATCCGCAAAAGCGGGATGTCCTGCGGCTGTGTCGCCAGCGCTTGTTACGCTTGCAGCGCGCCAACAAACAACTGGATGACCCACTACCAGAACAACCTTCATTATTCTGATTCGCCATTGTTTTACCTTAGTGTTTAGCGATTATGGCGATTTCACTGCTCAGCCCCAATTCATTACTCAGGGAGGATTTAACCTTTCTGCCGGTTGTGTATGCTTAAGAGAGATAAACAAATGAGGTAGCAAATAATGGATACACGTAGCCAACTGGCTCCGCTTGGGCCTGAGTTTTCTCGCATGATTTGCGGCTATTGGCGGCTGATGGAATGGGAGATGACACCACAACAGTTGTTGGCCTTTATTGAGCAACATATTGAGTTGGGCATCACTACAGCTGATCACGCTGATATTTATGGCGGCTATCAATGCGAACAGGCATTTGGCCAGGCATTGCGCCTTAAGCCTTCCTTACGTAGCCAACTGGAATTAGTCAGTAAATGTGGTATTGCCACCACGGCCAAGCCAGAGCATGCGTTGGGGCATTATATTACTGATCGTTCCCATATCATTGAAAGTGCAGAGCAATCCTTAACGCATCTGCATACAGATTATCTTGATTTATTGCTAATTCATCGCCCAGACCCATTGATGGATGCAGATGAAGTTGCTGAAGCATTCACTCAATTACATAAAAGCGGCAAGGTGAGACATTTTGGTGTTTCAAACTTTTCGCCTGCGCAATTTAGTTTGTTGCAGTCACGCTTGCCATTCTCGTTGGTCACTAACCAGGTTGAGATTTCACCGTTGCACCAACCCGCCATTGTGGATGGGACGCTGGATGCTTGCCAGCAGTTGCGTATTAAGCCAATGGCATGGTCTTGTTTAGGGGGCGGGCGTTTGTTTAGCGATCCTGAATTCCAAACATTACGTAATGAGTTACAGACAATAGCTGATGAGATTGGTGCTGAAAGTATCGAGCAAGTGGTGTATGCCTGGGTTCTGCGTTTGCCATCTGCACCCTTACCGATTATGGGTTCCGGCAAGATAGAGCGCGTTAAAACTGCCTGGGCATCTCTCTCCCTAACCCTGACTCGCCAGCAGTGGTTCCGTATTCGTCGTGCTGCACTGGGCTATGACGTGCCTTAATTTTATCCTTTGCGCCAGCGAGCCTCAGGCTGGCGCAACCTTGCTTTCTTCGCCCGGTACCGCCATTTGCAATTGTGTTAGCGAACAATACAGCCGCCAGATAAGCCCGGCCAGTTCTCGGCCTGTATCATCCGGATATTGTCCTAAAATAGCACTCATACGCTGCAATTCTTGCAACGTGGCTTGTAGTGAACTTGGCTGAATACCTTTCTCGGTCATACAACCTTTCAGGCAATGAATACACACGTCCCGCACGGCAGACAAAGGTGCAGAAGTGGTTTGCCAATCGCGTAACTGCCAGACCACATGGCTGCAATTGAGCAGCACTATCCCCCACCGCAGTAGCCACAAGCGCGCGGGTTGATCTTTGCTAAGATTGAGTTGATTGATGCGGTGATATATCAGTGATTCAAATTGATTCTGGCTTTGTTGCGGGTGTGCGCTGAGTTGATCGATAAAGTCACGCCGTAGCATGCGAACAATGCGCCGACTCTTGCGTTTATCTGAGCTGGGTCGCAGTATCTGAAATGCCACACCTGCCAACATCACGCCAACTAATTTACCAATATTATCATTTAGGAACTCTTGATAATCATAGCTCGGGGGATTGGTCACGCTCAGAAATGAACCCATAAAAACAATCAATTGCCCCCATAGGGAAGCATAAGCCGGATGCTGAAGCTTCATCATTTGCATGGTGATTAAAATGGGGAACAACACCACGGCAAATTGCCAAAAATCATCAATTTGTACCATCACGCCAAATTTCAGAATAAAACAGCCAATCGAAAGCAAGATAATGGCTTTCACTAGCGTGGCAATGCTGTCAGTTGGCGAAGGGGTGGCAGAGTAAAGCACGCAACTGACCGCCGCCAATGACAGAGCAGCAGCGCCGGAACTCCACTGCGTATTTATCCAGAAGGCACAACCGATAACAATGCACACAAAGGTTCTCAGGCCGTTATAGGCGGCCTCATAGGTGTCGGTGTGGCGAGCCAGGGAGGTCACGGCAGGGGGCAACAACATGCCACTTTCCGGTTCCTTATCCAGTTGGGCCAGCCAGCGATTAACTTGTAAATATAACCAACAGAAATGTCGCAAGCGCAACCAGAAGGCCCGATGGCGATAATCAAACTCATCATGGGGAGCAATTCGTTGCAGGATCCTGGCTATCTGATACTTATCACAGTCAGGTTGCTGTAAGGCGGTTAGCAATTGATTGAGAACGGCGGGCAGATTCTCCGGTGGCGATGGCCAGTTAACCAACATACGACGCAGACTGGTAATTACGCTGGTGATGCGTAACTGGCGATGCAAAATGAAATTCAATACATTATTGTGTCGCCGTAAACGGTAATGGCTCCAAAATGCCTGAATACGCAGCAGATTCATCGTAAGAATCTGGCCAATCAGCCCCTCATGGGAGGTGCGAATCTGCTGTGTTTGCTCGGTTTGCCACAATAATTCTGCATGTTCTAACAACCGTGATTGCATACGGCGCAGGGATGTCAGCAGTGCTTCGCCGTCCGAAGTGCTGGGGAGCAGCATCATCATCAGACCACCGCAAAGAATGCCGGTAATAACCTCACAAACCCGGGCTTGGGCAATATCAAAGATTTGTTGTGTATCAGTAGTATTGACAGTAGAAAAAGCAATGATCGCGGTGGTATAGCCAGCCAAAGCGAAAGCATAAGAAACGTTATTTTGATAGTGATTGGAGACAAAAGTACACAGGCCAATCCAGGCAGCAATGACAAAGGTGAACAACCAAGGGTCATTTAGACAATGACCGGCAATCATCAATGATGCGGCGGCACCGATAAGACTGCCGATAACCCGGCCAATACTTTTGCTGATAACACCGCCAACCGTTGGGAAACTGACTACCGCCGCAGAGGTCATCGCCCAATAGGGCTCATCCAAATTCAGTGCAAATGCAATCCAGAGGGATAAACACATTGCCAGCGAATTGCGTAATGCATAACGCCACTGACCCGCATTGGCTTTGCCCCAGGGAGTTTGCTGCCACGAGGGGAAAGAGAGGCGCATTTTTAATCTGCCAGCGAAATGGTGCAGGTGGTGCCAGCGATCAAGGTGACATCGGGCGGAACATCCAGCAATTTAATCCTGACCGGTACCCGCTGTGCCAAGCGAACCCAAGGGACATTAGGTTTCACATCAATCAACAAACTCCCGCTGCTATCGACGCTTTGATCATAAATGGCTCTCCCAATACTTTCGACCACACCGCGTAAAGGAATATTGCCATTATACAAAACAATCTTGGCTTCATTACCTTCTCTAATGTGTCTGAGCTTGGTTTCTTCGAAATACCCCATTACATAAAATGAGTCGGTATCGATAAGTGCAACTAATGGAGTGCCGACGGTTGCATAGTCGCCAACACGGGTTTGCAAGTTGGTGATATAGCCATTGGCGGGGGCATAAACCCGCGTTTTACTCAGATTCCATTTCGCCTGTTCGAGGTTTGCCTGCGCGCCTTGATACGCGGCCTTCATGCTGTCAGCTGTTAGGTTGGCAATGTCGAGATCTTCGCCTGAAATGATGTTTTTAGGTAAATTCCGCCGACGTTCGGCTTCATGATTGGCTTTGGCCAGTTCTGCCTGCGCCCGTACTACGGCCGCTTGGGCATTATCCAGCGCTAATTGATAGGGCTGTGGGTCAATGACAAATAATAAGCTTCCGGTGCTTACCAACTGGTTATCATGAACTAATATTTTAACCAATCGGCCAGAGACTTCTGGTGTGATACTGACTAATTCTGCCCGGACTTTGCCATCACGAGTCCATGGGGATTGCATATAATAATTCCACATCCACCAACCGGCACAAAGTGCGAAGGCGAATACGATGACAGAAGAGAAATATTTAAGAGACTGATGATTCATATCAATTTACCAACCGGCTAATATCCATAAAGAAACGCTGACCGCAATGACAAAAATGGACAGATCCATTAATATTGGATGCCAGATATCACCAGAGTAGATCCAATTCCGCAGCATATGATGGATCAGTAGCCATAACACTAAACCTAGCATAACCGCCTTAAAAATTGGCGGGAAATAGATAGAGGCACCTAAAACCAAGTCTGATAGGGGTGCACTTGTGGATAATATAGATACATACATAAGGTTAATCCTTAAGAGGTAATTTTAGTAAATACATAATTTTTGCTAAAGGATTCCCCGTATTTATTGCTATTGTCCTAGCATCGACGGTATATATACATTTGTGTTTTTAATGTTAATTACCCAAAATAGACTGGACTCTGGTAGTTATGCTAGCACGCTAAATAAAAGGAGGGGCAATTGGAATCGACATTAGGATCTGATTTAGCACGATTAGTTCGCGTTTGGCGCGCGCTAATAGACCACCGGTTGAAGCCGTTGGAGCTGACCCAAACGCATTGGGTTACCTTGCATAACATTAATCGTTTACCACCTGAGCAATCCCAGATTCAACTGGCAAAAGCGATTGGTATCGAACAACCATCATTGGTTAGAACCTTAGATCAACTGGAGGAGAAAGGTCTAATCACACGCCATACTTGTGCAAATGATCGGCGTGCAAAGAGGATAAAACTGACGGAACAGTCTTCACCGATAATAGAGCAGGTTGATGGAGTTATATGTTCCACCCGTAAAGAAATTCTTGGGGGGATTTCAGCAGATGAGATTGCGTTGTTATCTGGTTTGATTGATAAGCTCGAGAGAAATATTATTCAATTACAAAGCAAGTAAAATAAAGCTCTACGACTCTATTCACAGCAAAAAGAAAATTTTCAGTAGTACAAAAATAAGCCAGAGATCGTTATGATCTCTGGCTTTTATCGCTGATACCATGAGTGCCTTGCCTGATGGGCAAAGGCGATTAGCGCGGGCTAACAGTCACTGTACTGCCACTGCTGGCGAGCATCACGCGCTGACCTACGCTAAAGCGGGTTGGGCCTTGTTTCTGAACAACCAGAATAGTGGTGCCATCATCTTTACGCACTTCAAGTTGCACGCCGTCAGTACGGTTCATTGCACCTTGAACACCTTGTCCTGCCATACCACCAGCAACCGCACCAGCTGCTGTCGCCAGGCTACGGCCTGTGCCGCCACCGACAGTATTCCCGAGGAAACCACCCAGTACAGCACCACCGATTGCGCCCATAACATTGTTGTCATCGCCGCCTTGAATCGTCACCGGACGCACGGAAAGCAGGGTGCCGTAAGTCACCGTTTGTACTTGCTTGGCTTGTGAAGCGCTAAAAACGTCACCAGATAAGGTGTTGTTGTTGGCACAACCGGTCAGAGTAACCGCAGCAATAGCAACGGCGATTAATGGCTTGATCATAAAAACTCCTATTAAAATGCATAACCGTATTACGGTTCAGTATGCCTGGTATATCCAAATCCAGTCCAATGACGGCCTAGTATTTGCATAAAGTATGGCTTACTCAAATATTTATTTCACTACTTACCGTATTTTTGACTGTGTGCTTTATTTTTGGATAACACTAATAAGACCGCAGCTTAGCGGTTTGTACTTCAACCAATATTAAACGGCAGTTTAACTTTCTCAAAGTTAGAAATGTCACTGTCATAACTCATACTGTAAGAATTAATGACTTTTATGTGACCCTTCTTGCAAATAAAAATCATTCTTTAAGACATGCCCCTATGGCGGTATACACTTAAAAAAGTATATCTTTTCATGGTGTTAATTTTATTATTCTGACGTGATTTGGGTAAAGTCTCGTTGCTATTTTGTCCCACAATGGGAAATAAGGTCATTGCTATGAAATCAGGCCGTTTTATTGGGGTGATGTCGGGAACCAGTTTGGATGGCATCGATGTTGTTCTGGCTGCCATTGATGAGCGCATGGTCGCTCAGCAGGCCAGTTATTGTCACCCAATGCCGCTCCAGTTAAAAAAAGATATTCTCGGCATGTGCCAAGGGCAGTCAACCACGTTATCTGCCGTGGGTAAACTCGATGCGCAATTAGGCATACTATTTGCTGAAGCGGTGCTGGCACTGCTGACCAAAGCAGGGCTGACAGCACAAGACATCACGGCAATTGGCTGTCACGGGCAGACGGTTTGGCATGAGCCACTGGGTGAACCGGCTTTTACCATGCAATTAGGTGACAATAATCGTATTGCTGCCATGACAAAAATTGCCACTGTTGGGGATTTTCGCCGCCGGGATATGGCTTATGGCGGGCAGGGAGCACCGCTGGTTCCGGCTTTCCACCATGCTTTATTAGCCCATTCCACGGAACGGCGCATGGTGTTGAATATTGGCGGTATCGCGAACTTATCTATGCTACTACCTGATTTACCGGTGCGCGGTTTTGATACTGGGCCGGGGAATATGCTGATGGATGCCTGGATTTGGCGTAATCGTTCGCTACCTTATGATAAGGATGCTGCTTGGGCACTATCGGGCCAGGTTAATCAGCCATTGTTGGAACTGATGTACAGTGACCCCTATTTTGCGAAACCGGCACCGAAAAGCACCGGTCGCGAGTATTTCAATGCCGGGTGGCTGGATAAACAATTGAATAAAATTCCGGGTATTAAACCTGAAGATGTCCAGGCGACATTAGCAGAGCTAACCGCACTCTCCATTGCTGAGCAAGTTCAGTTGGCTGGTGGTTGTGAGCGGCTGCTGGTTTGTGGTGGCGGGGCGCGCAACCCATTAGTGATGTCACGGATGTCAACATTATTGCCGGGTACCGAAGTGTGTGTCACCGATGATTTTGGTGTCAGTGGCGATGATATGGAAGCGCTGGCATTTGCCTGGTTGGCTTTTCGAACCTTGTCCGGTAAATCGGGTAATTTACCCTCAGTGACCGGAGCCAGTTGCGAGACCATTTTAGGAGCAGTCTATCCTGTATCGTCACGATGAGGGTGCTAAGCTGCCATAAACTAGGGTGGCTTATCCACGCAATAAGGACGGCAAAATGAAACATCTATTTGGCACGACGGCAGTATTGGGTACCGCGGCAGTATTGATGCTGACAGGATGCAGTTTGGTGCAGCCAAAAAACGAAACTTTGCATTACCAATGTGGTGGTACCAAGCTAACGATTATGCAAGATAATAAGCAGGATAAAGTCAGTTTAGTGCTAGACGGTAAACAGCTGACCTTGCCGCAAGTCCGTGCCGCTTCAGGGGCGAAATACAGTGATAACCAGTATACTTTCTGGTCGAAGGGCAACACAGCTTTTGTTGAGCGAGATGAAAAAGTCATTATTAATGACTGTGTGTTGATAAAATAAATACTTTGATCAAGTAATCAGGCTGTTGTCGGCTCAGGGTGATTGTGATTCTGCCGCTGTGAGGGCAAAATGACAATCACTGCTTTCCTGCGCGATACCGAGCTTATATGACTGACAATAATGAATTTGATGTTGCAGATTTGCGCCGTGAATATATTCGTGGCGGTTTACGTCGCAGCGACTTAACCGAAAATCCATTGGAATTGTTTGAGCGCTGGTTAAAACAGGCTTGTGATGCGCGTTTACCTGATCCGACAGCCATGTGTGTGGCGACCGTGGACGCCAACGGCCAGCCCTATCAGCGGATAGTGCTGTTAAAACATTATGACGACCAGGGTTTGGTGTTCTATACCAATTTAGGTAGTCGTAAAGCGCAGCAATTGGCGCAGAACCCACATATCAGCTTATTATTCCCTTGGCATATGCTTGACCGGCAAGTCATCTTCCTTGGCACAGCAGAGCGGCTTTCCACCCTCGAAGTGCTGAAGTATTTCAGTTCTCGCCCCAAAGATAGTCAGATTGGTGCCTGGGTATCTCAGCAATCCTCACGGATTTCTGCTCGTGGTGTATTGGAAAGTAAATTTCTCGAGCTTAAACAAAAATTCCAACAAGGTGATGTACCGCTACCCAGTTTTTGGGGGGGATTCCGGGTTAAATTCGACTCTGTCGAGTTCTGGCAAGGAGGCGAACACCGCCTGCATGACCGATTTATCTATCAACGGGATGCAGATACCTGGAAAATTGACCGTTTAGCGCCGTAAGAGTGATGAAATCCTAGCGCTCATCGGGCGGGCGCTTTATTCTATACCCGTCATACTTCAAGCTGCATGCGCGTTGACTGCTTTCGTTCACCCCAGTCACTTACTTGAGTAAGTTCCTGAGGATTTGCTCAATTGTCGCCTTCCTGCAACTCGAATTATTTAGGGTATAAAGCCGCGTTACCTCGTAAAAGACAAATTTTTGTAAAAACAATTTTGTGAAAAACAATGGAGTCGTTGATGACCAGCAGCAACCTGATTAAACAATTGCAAGAGCGGGGCCTCGTTGCCCAGGTTACGGATGAAGACGCGTTAGCAGAGAGACTGGCGCAAGGGCCAATTTCACTGTATTGCGGTTTCGATCCTACCGCAGACAGCTTGCATTTGGGTCATCTGGTTCCATTGTTATGCCTAAAGCGCTTCCAACTGGCAGGGCATCGCCCGGTTGCTTTAGTGGGTGGTGCGACCGGTATGATTGGTGACCCAAGCTTCAAAGCCAGCGAACGTAAGTTGAATACCGAAGATACGGTGAACGAGTGGGTGGAAAAAATCCGTCGGCAGGTTTCGCCATTCCTGGACTTTGATTGCGGTGAAAATAGTGCTATTGCGGCCAACAACTACGATTGGTTCGGTGGCATGAATGTGCTGACGTTCCTGCGTGATATTGGCAAACACTTCTCTGTTAATCAGATGATCAACAAAGAAGCCGTCAAACAGCGTTTAAATCGCGATGATAGCGGTATTTCATTTACCGAGTTCTCCTACAATTTGTTGCAGGCTTATGATTTTGCTTGCCTGAATAAAGCGCACGGCGTTGCATTACAAATTGGGGGGTCTGACCAATGGGGTAATATTACCTCTGGTATCGATTTAACCCGTCGTCTTCACCAGCAGCAGGTTTACGGCCTGACTGTGCCATTAATTACCAAAGCAGATGGCACCAAGTTCGGCAAAACCGAAGGTGGCGCGGTGTGGCTTGATCCGAAGAAAACCAGCCCTTACAAATTCTACCAATTCTGGATCAATACCGCAGATGCTGACGTTTATCGTTTCCTTAAATTCTTTACTTTCATGAGTTTGGAAGAGATTAACGCACTGGAAGAAGAAGATAAAAACAGTGGCAAAGCGCCGCGCGCTCAATACGTTTTGGCGGAAAATGTCACCGGTATGGTGCATGGCGAAGAAGGTCTGGCTGCGGCAAAACGTATCACTGCCAGCTTGTTCTCCGGTGATTTAAACGACATGACAGAAGCTGACTTTGCTCAACTGGCGCAAGATGGTATGCCGACCATTGAACTAACTCGTGACGCCGATTTGCAGCAAGCGTTGGTCAATGCGGAGTTGGTGCCTTCCCGTGGTCAAGCTCGCACTATGATTAGCTCGAATGCGGTGGCGATTAATGGTGAGAAGCAATCTGATCCAGAATACGCTTTCACGGATGCCGATCGTCTATTTGGCCGCTATACCTTATTGCGCCGCGGTAAAAAACATTATTGCCTGATTAGCTGGCTGTAAGAGTAAAAGAAAATAAGGGGCAAGATATGTCCCTTATTTTTTTGCTGATGGTTTATTCACTTTAGGCCGTACCAATGAAAAATATACTTTCGATTCAGTCACACGTTGTTTTTGGCCATGCAGGTAATAGCGCGGCTGAATTTCCTATGCGCCGGATGGGTGTTAATGTCTGGCCGTTAAATACCGTTCAGTTTTCGAACCATACGCAATATGGTCACTGGACGGGATGTGTTATGCCCGCCAGCCATCTGACTGAAATTGTACAAGGTATTGCCGATATTGACCGGCTGAAAGATTGTGATGCTGTATTGAGTGGCTATATTGGCTCACCGGAGCAAGGTGGTCATATATTGGCTGCTGTCTCGCGGGTGAAACAGGCCAATCCTAACGCCTGGTATTTTTGTGATCCGGTCATGGGGCATCCTGAGAAAGGCTGTATCGTAGCACCCGGTGTGGCAGAGTTTTTCTGCCAGGAAGCATTACCTGCCAGTGATATTATTGCGCCAAATCTGCTCGAACTGGAACAACTCAGTGGCGTGCACGTAGACAATGTTGAGCAAGCGGTTAAAGTTGCCCGCGACCTTTGTGCGAAAGGGCCGAAAGTTGTTTTGGTCAAGCATTTGAGCCGTGCCGGTTATCATCTTGACTGTTTTGAAATGTTATTAGTGACCATGGATGATGCCTGGCACATCAGCCGTCCACTGGTAGATTTTGGCACACGCCAGCCAGTGGGCGTGGGTGATTTGACCAGTGGATTATTGCTGGTAAATCTACTTAAAGGCGAACCTTTGGATAAAGCACTGGAGCATGTGACGGCTGCGGTATATGAAGTGATGTTGAAAACTCAGCAAATGGGTGAGTATGAACTTCAGGTGGTGGTGGCGCAGGACGCTATTGTTAACCCTTCCTGTCATTTTACTGCGACAAAATTATAATCTTGGTATGCAGTGCCCCTTATTTAGGGGCACTTCAAATAAGTGACTTTCTTATTTCTTCACGTCTTCTGCTGCCAGAGCCGCTTTGACTGCCGGACGCTCTGCTACCCGCGCCATATATTTATCTAAATGGCTGCGCTGTTTAATTTCAAGTTTCAGTGCAGTTGCCCAGCGAGTTACGGTAAATAGATAAGCATCGGCCACGCTGAATTTTGAGCCTAACAAATAATCATGTTTTGCTAATACGCCATCGACATAACTGAATTGTTTGTCCAGCCGCTCACGGGCGATAGCTTTATATTCGTCTGGTGTTTTCGGGTTAAACAGCGGGCTGAAACCTTTATGTAATTCAGTCGCAACGAAGTTTAACCACTCAATGGCGTGGTAGCGGGAAAGGGTGCCTGATGGTGCAATCAGGTGGCGATCAGGCACTTTATCTGCCAGATATTGCACGATAGCCACACCTTCAGTGAGTAGGCTTCCGTCATCCAGTAGCAGAGCAGGCACTTGTCCTTTCGGGTTGATGTGCAAATAGTCTTCACCCGTTTCAGTTTTTTTAGTCGCCAAATCGACACTTTCAATACTGAAGTCTAGCCCCGCTTCACGTAACACAATGTGGGGAGACAAAGAGCAGGCACCGGGTTTATAGAACAATTTCATCACAAACTCCTTAATAGCATACTGAAAGAGAAAAGCTTCCATTAATCCTAAGACAGGCAGACAAAAAATGCAGCTAGCGCAGTGTAATATAATTATGCAAGAAGTGAGAAGTTGACCTACAGCAGTATATTTCCCCCACTGTAGGCCACTTGTGACAGTTATTTTCTGTCAGTGGTGATTGTTACCGTGGTGGACGTGTGCTGATCGAGGCAGACCAGCTAAAAGTGGTAGTGCTTGGTGCTGTTTTTTTGGTTTTTCTTTCTACGCGGGTTAATTTTGCGATTTGTTCGCGGGCGTTCATGATTTTTTCTATGGCTTCGTCTTTCACTTTATTTTGTTCTGAGTTGGTTAATGCCCTTCCTAAATTTATCCTGGCTTTATCAAGTTGCGTTTTGACGTCACGTTGCTCACTTTCAGTCATTTCTTTTAATGTCAGCTTTTTCATTTTTTTTGCCTTGTTTGCCTCAGTCCTACTTAGTGTACAACTTTATCCTAAGTGGAGATGTAAGAGATTGCGATCTGGGCGACATTAATCACGATAAAAGCCTGTTAGTGACTTCAAATAGGGAATTAGCACCCGCTCTCAGCAAAATAATGCCAAGAGCGGAGCACCGCAGTTATTTTAGGTCATTACAGCAATCGCGAACCGTAACCCCACAGTAAAACGGTCAGGCCAAGAAGTAACTCTAAAACCAGCACTCCGATGGCAAAGGTAGAACCAGAGAAGATAAAACCTTCTTGCCGGTCAATATTGAGGAAGGTGGGGATGCCCAGATACATCAAGTAGCCGGCATAGCAAAGTGCAATCACCCCGACCAATAAGCACAACCAGATAATTGGGTAGAGGGCGACCACGCCGGCCAGCAACATCGGTGTGGCAGCATAACCGGCAAACAAGGTGCAGCGTTGCCAACTTGGGCGGCTTTCATAGCGGCGCGCCATCCAGTAAATCACCCGGCCCATCAGTGCTACGGCGGCCAGAATCAAGACGTAAAAAATGACAGCGGAATAAAGTGCGGTTAAAGGTGTCAGTTTTAGGATCTGCCCATCACCAAAATTCCAACCGACTTGCGTGGTGCCGATAAATGCACAAATCACCGGGATAGCAGCCATCAGGAGAATGTGATGAGCATACATGTGGCGTACACTTTCGCCTTCACGTTTGATTTGTTGAAACTCCTGGCCGGGATGGGTCATAAGCCCCCAAACATGGTTGATCATAAATCACCTCCTGATCGGTTATCGACCGCAGATAACAGACGTGTATCAGCCTGAGATAGGGAGTAATACTCTGCGATATAAATTGAGTATAGATTATTTTTTGTACACCAAGAGTGTGGCGTTATTCACATTGGTGTTGGGCGGCGGTGAAGACATAATTGGAGGGAATGAATAAGATAAATCAGCCATACTATTTGATGAGTTAATCACAGGAGTAGATCATGGGGATTAAGGGAAATGATAGTCGTATCGACAATATAGAGTTTGCTGTCAGTGATATTGCCCGTTCAAAAGATTTTTACGGGACGGTTTTTGATTGGCGCTTTACTGATTATGGGCCGAGCTATTGTGAGTTTACCGATGGTCGATTGACGGGAGGATTCACCTTAGGGGAAGTTCAGCCTAATGGTGGGCCACTTGTCATTCTGTATGCTGATAATTTAGAACAGATGCAAAAACGTTTGGAACAGGCGGGTGCCAAGATTGTCATCCCGATATTTGCTTTCCCGGGTGGGCGGCGTTTCCACTTCACCGATCCGGATGGATATCAGTTGGCCGTATGGTCAAATAACTGACAGCCCGCAGATGCCAAAAAAAGAAAGCGCTCCCGAAGGAGCGCTCAAGGTTAATGACAAAGTGCCCGTAACGGTGAAAACAGGCAGATCGTAAAGACGCCGTAAACCCATCCCTGGGGGCTCGACCCGCGCCATCCTTGGCGCGGACGCTTTACTCTTCTACCTGCCTTCACCTTGCAAGATCGAGTTATCGAGGTTTGTCAGCAGTCTGAAGCGCTCCCGAAGGAGCGCTCTTAGCCAGCCAGCAGATTAAACAACTGCGGCAGGAGAGGGTTTGTTACTGTCACTTGGTGCCAATGTCATGCGATATAGTTTTGGTGCGGTCAGCATCATCAGAACTGCGATGATAGCGGTCACGATACCAATCTGCATAAACACGTGGCTATAGATAGCAAGTGATGCATGGGCGTCGGTGATATCACTTGGTACCGCGGTCAATGCGGCAACTTTACCGGCGATCAGGGCAGCAGCAGCAGTGGTCAGGAACCATGACCCCATGATGAAGCCCATTAAACGCTGAGGCACCAATTGTGCGACCATCGCCAGACCCAGCCCTGAAATCATCAGTTCACCGATGCTTTGCAGCGCGTAGCTGAGGATCAACCAGTTGACGGAAACAATGCCGTGTTCGTTGGCAAAGCTTGCACCCCACGGCAGCACCAGGAAGGCTGCGGAACAGAGCACCATACCAAAAGCAAACTTGTGCGGCATTGGCAGGCGGTCGCCCATTTTGTTATAGACGGCAGCCAGTATTGGGCTGGCAACCATAATCCAGAATGGGTTCAATGCCTGATATTGTTCCGGCTCAAAAGCAATACCAAAGATAGTATGTTCAACGTTATGGATAGCGAAGAAGTTCAGTGATGTTGGCATTTGGCTGTACAAGACGAAGAACACCACTGCTTCCAGCATCAGCAGGAATGCGACGATCATTCTACGACGTGCGGTACCGTGCAGTGAGAATGTCTCTTTGGCAAAGATAAAAATAATGCCGACAGAAACCAGTGCTAATGCCCAGCGCGCCACTATTTGGTTGTGTAGCAGCCAGCTTGACAATGCAACCAGCGCGACGACACCGACCAAGACCATCAGCAGCTTTTTAAATTGTAATGGAGCAAAGTCAGGTTTAGAACCTTGATTTTTCACCCATTTACGGCAGAACCAGAAGTTCACCAGCGTGATCAGCATCCCGACAACACTCAGTGAGAATGCTACGCTCCAGCCATACTTTGCCGCTAACCACGGGGTCGCCAGCATAGAGAAGAACGAACCGATATTGACGGACATATAGTACATAGTAAATGCACCGTCCAAACGCGGATCGTCTTTGTTATAGCAGGTTGACAGCAGAGAAGATGGGTTGGCTTTGAACAAACCATTACCAACTGCAATAGTTGCCATACCCAGATAGACCCAAAAAATGTCATGACCGGAGTAGGCTATCATGGCATAACCCACTGCCAGCGTCAGCGCACCCAGCACAATAACGCGTTTTGCACCGAGGACTTTATCTCCTAACCAGCCACCAATGGCAACAAAACCATAAACCAAGGCGCTGAAGGATGAGAACAAGGTGATAGAGTCGGCTTCGCTCATCCCGAGCATTTTCACCAAATAGACGGCCATGATCCCTTGCAGGCCGTAATAACCAAAACGTTCCCAAAGCTCGATAGAGAAGATCAGGTAAAACGCCTTCGGTTGCTTGAAAGCATTCATGCTGATTTCAGGCTGGCTGTCGTTTGGTGGTTGTTGATTGTTGTTTGCTGTTGACACGGAAACCTCTGTTTTCACTACCTGCCATAAATGACAGGAAAGACAAAAGTGAATGCGCGAGATGGCATCCTTTTGCGTTGTTATAAGATGTTTAGCGGCGGTTAATGTTCACTATCTTTGTCAACGAGACAAGGCTTTTGTAATGTTCTGTTACATATAACTTGCTCAACGCGATAAAGCTATGTTGCAAATGTTATGCAGTATTAACGTTTATGTTTTCGCTGTTTGGCGAATTTTTGTTTTGATTAAAAGCTGAACTGATTTTAATTAGTTATATATTCTACTATTTGGCTGTTTTATGGTTCATATCGTTATATGTATGTGAATAGAGAAATCATTATTGTGCGTATGGGTAAAAATCTGAAATTATCCAAATCAAGGTTAAATGTTAACCAGGCAAATACCTGAGTTGAGCAGTGAACTGAGATCTGGATCAGAGAGTTGTGTAAATTTTTAGCCGGTAAAAACAGCAACACGGCAAAACACAGATGCAGGCACAATGATATACTGCATGGGATCATGAAAATCTGAGAATGTGTATGGATATCAAACAGCTTATCTATCTCTGTAATTTAGAGCGCGAGCGGCATTTTGGCCGAGCGGCTGAAGCCAGTTTTGTGAGTCAGCCAACATTGTCGATGCGCTTGAAAAATCTGGAGCGGGAGCTGGGGGTTGCACTGATAAATCGTGGTAATAACTTTGAAGGATTTACCGCAGAAGGCGAACGCGTATTATCGTGGGCGAGAGAAATTGTCTCTGTTTATCAGGGGCTAAAATTGGAAGTCGAGTCACTTAAAAATGGGTTGAATGGCACATTACGTATTGGCGTGGTGCCACAATGCAGTATCTCTTTGGCACGATTACTGAAAAGCGCCGGTGAACGCTATCCTCATCTGGACTATCGAGTCTCGGTGTTAAGCGCAGATCAATTGTTGGAAGCGTTAACCGGTCATTCGGTTGATGTAGGCATAGGTTTTTTTGAACTGACCATACTCAATGAACTGCATTTTCAAGCTCAACCGCTAGTCGATAGCGGGGTTGATGTGGTGTTTCATCCCGAGCATTTTCCTGAGTTGATAGGCACCGAGCCACTGACACTTTCTCAGGTAGCAGCATTGCCACTCTGTTTGGCGGAGCCTAGCCGTTACTTCCGGCGTTATCTGGATAATAGTTTCCGCGATGCAGGGTTATCACTGCATGCTCGGCTGGAAAGCACATCGATATTTCAGTTGCTGCAAGGGATCTTTGTTGGGTTGGGCTGTGGTTTATTTCCTCAAGGCAGTTTACTGGCAGAGATGTCTCCGGCATTACTGCGCAGGCCGGTGGATATTCCTAAAATGAGCCGGCATGCTGCGGTGGTGGTGGCTGAGCCAGGGCGGGTGACACCGCTGGCCCAGCACTTCTTTGACGTTGCCCAAGAGTGGCTGACTTCCCACGAGGCGTAATAACTGCGGTGATCGCTGAATTTAAACCGTTTGTCCCAGGGTGTGACGCAACCGGTTAGTCCATCCGGCCGAGGCGGCGCTGAAGATAATACCCAGCAACTGCTTATCACTGAGGCCCATCGCCCGCAACGGGCTAATATGCTGGTGGCTAAAGCGCTCCGGTGCGCGGGTCAGTTCTGCTGTGACATAGATAAGCTGGTGGGATATCTGCCCAGTAGATTGTGCTGCCAGAGCTTGATCGACTCCGGTCCGTAACGCGGCTAGTAATGCGCTATCTTCAGTCAATTGTTGCAAATTATACTGATGATGAGCCTGGCAGTAGAGGCTGCCATTGATTCGGGCACTGACCAGTGATACCCATTCCTGCCAGTCCGCGGGTACTCGATCAGGGTTATCTAACTGAGCGGTAATCGCGCTATAGGCGGACAAACTCTCTTGATGGTATGAGAGCAACTCGTTGAGTGTCACCTCGCTAGCGACTGAGGTGTCCTCGGCTGTGACGGAGTCGTTTTGCGTCAGCGAAGGCAGCCAACCTTGCCATTGTGGCTCACTTTCTAATAACAGGGCTGACGGGGCATCTTCCATGCGTGGGAAGCCGGGTAGCATGACTGTTGGATAGCCTGCCTGGGCAGAAAAACCGGCAACCACTCTGGCCTGGAATCCAACAAAACCAATTATCTGCGATAAAACAATAATATCTGCATCGGTTAGTCCTACCTCAGCCAGCTGTTGCAATGCATGTCGGTCAATCTGTGTCGGTTGGCTGGCGAGTTGTCGCGCATATTGGGTAATTTGTGTCAGTCTCATGTTACTTTCCCGCGAGGCATCTGGGCTGGAAAGTGGTGTGAGGAGGGCGGCATAGTGACTGCATAAACGCTGAATTCCGGTAACTTGTGCAACAGTCAAGGCGCTGCTTAATCGGTCATAGAGGGAAAATGTATTCTCGTGATTTAGCGCGACAACCGCAGGGAAAAGCGCCAGGTACATGGCATCTGAGGCAGATAAAATAGCCGAGTAATCCTGTAGAGAATGGGTTAATACCAGCGGAATATCGTTGGCTAAACCGAGCAGGAAAATGCCTTGCTCAAAAGGGGCACCACTCTGATATGGATTGCCGATGTTGCCACTATTGGCCGCGTCACTTTCGTCGGCAATTTGTGTTGCAAGAGCGCCACCACTGCGCTGAGTTTCATGATACCAATGCGCATTATCTTGTCGTCTAAATTGCACCATAATGACCTCCGTTAGGGGCAGCAACGCGCCAAAGTTAAAGGTGAAGGAAGCACCTCTTCAGGCGACAGGTACAGATGAATACTGAACAAGGTGGGTATTGCGGTATCTGGCTGGGCGTTATGCAAAGTGCGAGGGTTCAACATCGGCAAGATATCCTGTTGTTTTATGGAATGAACACAGTGGATATCATTGCTGATTGAGTTGGCGAGATAAAATAATGTTAAACCATAATCCATAACTAAAAGTAATAACATATTATTATATATAACAAAAATGTTGTTACGTTAGTTAATAATTGGCTAATGATTGTATCAGACTCAGTGAGTGAAGGGTTTACCGCACCTAGGGGCGCTCCGGCGACTCTGTTGCTACGACCCCAACGGCACGATTTCCCTTCATTTGACTTTGTTAGCAGTCACCAATAGCTTTGTCATTAACTTCATATAGGATCATAAAATTTCCGCGATCAGATGATCGCGGAGGCAGGTTTGTTTGCGAATGACGTGACAATGTCACATTAACCCTGTGGCGGTTAGAAACTTGCGCTATCCCGACGCCAGGCATCTGCGGTAAGAGCTTCACCAAAATGACTGGAAATCAATCGCTTAGTTAGATCATGCAAGGGTGCTGCGAGCACTTCTGCGGTACTGCCGCGCTCCACAACTTCCCCTTCATGCATCACAATCACCTGGTCACTGATATGCTTCATCATGCCTAAATGTTGGGTTACATAAATATAGGATATGCCGTGCTTTTCCTGTAACTCCAGCATCAGATTAATAATCTGTGAACGCATGGACATATCCAGTGACGCCAAAGCTTCATCGGCAACAATCACTTTTGGTTGCAGGATCAATGCTCGCGCCAGCGCAATACGCTGTTTCTGACCGGAGGCCAACATATGTGGATAGTAATTCGCGTGATCCGGTAACAACCCCACCTGGCGTAAAGTCTGATAGATACGCTGTTCGCGCGCGGCGGCATCTAAATCGGTATTCAGCTTTAACGGTGCATCCAGTAGTTGGCCAATACGTTGACGCGGGTTAAGCGAGGTGCTCGGGTCTTGGAAAATCATCCGAATACGCTGGCTGCGATAAGCATAATCACCATACACCAGGCGGTGGTCGTCAATGAGCAATTCACCGTCGGTCGGTTCAATCATGCCCGACAGCATTTTAGCTAAGGTAGATTTACCCGAACCATTTTCACCAATAACCGCCAGTGTTTGACCTTCGCGTAAGGTGAAACTGACCGCTTTAACCGCCTCCACATGCTGGCGACGAAACAGCCCAGTGCGATAGCGAAAGGTTTTGCTCAGGTTACGGACTTCGAGCAGTGTCTCGGCCATTATTGCTCCTCCAGATTTAAGGGGAAGTGGCAGGCAAAGGCGTGGTTTTTCACCAATCGCAAGCGCGGTGTTTCGATACAGGTTTTCTGGGCATAAGGGCAACGAGGCCCCAGACGACAACCAATCGGCAAGTGCTCCAATGAAGGAATCGCTCCCGGTAAAGTATTCAGCCGACTTTTGTGTGGCAGAGAGCGGCCAAAGTCAGGCATGGCGCGGATCAGCGCTTGAGTATAAGGATGGTGTGGGGATGCCAGCAGGTCTTCACAAACAGCACTTTCCACCGTCTGACCGCAATACAACACATTAATCCGGGTGGCCCATTTACTCATCATTTGTAAGTCATGGCTGATGAGCAAAATTGTGGTGTTATTGTTTTGATTCAGCCGTGCCAGTAAACGGAAAATCTGTGCCTGAGTGGTAGGTTCCATCGCATTGGTGGGCTCATCGGCAATCAGTAAGCGGGGCTGATTGGCCAGCGCAATAGCAATCATCACCTTTTGGCATTCGCCTTCGGTCAGTTCGTAGGGATAACTGCCCATAATGTCTTTGTGGTCTTTAATCCCCACCCGATGCAGCAACTCGATTGCCCGACGTTTACGCCAATGGAATCGTTGCCACCAGCGGCCTTTGTAAGTCCAACCTGGGATAGCTTGCACCAGTTGCCGACCAATACTTTCTGACGGATCCAAACAGGATTGCGGCTCCTGAAAAATCATCGAAATATTATGGCCGATCACCTTACGTCGCTCACGGGGGGTCAGTTGCAACAGGTCAATATCATTAAAGCGAAAACGGTCGGCGGTAATACGCCAGTTATCTTTGCTTACGCCACAGATAGCCTTGGCAATCAAACTCTTGCCCGAGCCTGATTCGCCGACTATGCCACGGACTTCCCCCTCCGTGAGGGTGATACTGATGCGGTCAACCGCTTTCACCATCCCTTCGGCAGTCATAAATTCAATGGTGAGGTTACGAATATCCAGTAGCGGCATTATTCCACCCCCGCATTAATAGCTCGGCGCATACCATCACCTAACAGATTAACCAGCAGTACACTGACCAAAATTGCTCCACCGGGTAACATCACGGTCCACGGCGCGACATAGACTAAATCCAGTGAATCTCCGAGCATCGCCCCCCATTCTGGCGAGGGTAATTGCGCGCCTAAATCGAGAAAACCCAAGGCCGCAATATCCAAAATCGCCATTGAGAGCGCGCGAGTAAATTCAGTGACTAACACTGCTGCGATATTCGGCAAAATGGCATAGGCCAAAATATGGGGAGTCGATGCACCATCCAGACGGGCGGCAATCACATATTCTTTATCCAGTTCATCATGCACGGCACTGTAAATAGTGCGCACCATGCGGGGAAGTAGTGCCAACCAGACGGCGAACATGGCGTGTTCTAAGCTCGGGCCGACAAAAGCCACCACAATAATGGCTAGCAGCAGGGAGGGGATTGAGAGCAGTGTATCCAGCACGTGATTAAGAATGGCAGAACGAAAACCGTGGGTGATACCTGCAAACACCCCGAGGATCACGCCACACAGTGCCGCTGCCACTGTCACTAATAGCGCCGACCCATAAGTGGATGCAGTGCCCGCTAATAAACGGCTTAAAATATCGCGCCCTAAGTCATCAGTGCCCAGGAAGAAAGAGACATTGCCGTAACGTGACCATGAGGGGGGCAGTAACTGGTAGCCCAAAAACTGTTGGTCGAGAGCGTAAGGGGCTAGCGTGCTGCCCAGTACACATAACACTAACAACCCCAGCACGCCATAAAACCCTACCATTGCCAGGCCATCGGCATAGAAAAGCCGCCAGGTATAGAGCAGCGGGCTGGGCATTTTCTTCTCGCGGTAGACATTATCGAAGGGCATACCATTCCTTATGCTTTAACGGCGTCATCATCGCGCCCAGGATATCCGACAGAACGTTAATGACGATAACCAGCGAACCGACTACCATCACGCCGGCTGAGATTGCAGCATAATCTTGTTGTCGAATCGCATTGATTAGCCAACGACCTAACCCCGGCCAGTTAAACACCACTTCGGTTATCATCGCCAATGTCAGCATGGTCGAGAACTGTAACCCCAATTTTGGAATGATGGGCGGTAAAGCATTGTGCAACACATGGCGGCGAATAATGGTAAATCGGGACAAGCCACGGGTTGCCGCCGCTTTAATATAGTTTTGCCCGATAACATCATCGGTACTGGTGCGCATTAAACGAATGACTTCCGTGGTGGGGGCTACGGCCAGTGCCGTGATGGGTAAAATCATATGTTGCAACGCACTGAGCATCATTTCTTTACGATACGGCGAGGGTGACAGCCACGCATCGACTAACGCCAGCCCGGTGACAGGTTTCACTTGATATAACAGGTCAAAACGCCCAGAAACCGGCAGCCATCCCAAATGCAGCGAAAAGAACAACATCAGTAGCAGGGCGAGCCAAAATACCGGGATTGAGAAACCGATGAGTGCAATGGAACTGATGGCAATATCAGCAAATTTGCCGCGCATCACACCGGCAATAATCCCCAGTGGAATACCGATAAATAGCGCCAAGGTAAAGGCCAGAACACATAGCTCCATCGTGGCAGGGAAAGCTTCGCGCAATTGCTCACTGATTGGTTGACCATTAATGCTGGAAACGCCAAAGTCCCACTGAAGCAAGCTGCTGAAATAGAAACGGTAGGCATCGAGCAGAGATGCGCCATTCAAGGGGGCATGAGGAGTAAAATAGCTCAGGCTAAAACTGACCAATGACAACATAAAGAGGGTTATCAACAGCAGTAATAAGCGCCGCAATGTGAAGATTATCATGGCTTTTTACCCTCATCACGATTGCTTTGGTGAGACTGGCTTTCTTGAAGCTGATTTTCTCGAAGCTGGTTTTCGCGAAACACGCCTGCAAAAGAAGAATTACCAAATGGGCTTAAAACTAAACCTTTAATATCATAACGGTATGCTTGCAACCGCAAGGATGACGCCAGGGGTAACAGCGGCAGTTGCTGTTCCAGAATGCGCTGGGCTTGCTGATAATATTCAATACGTGCCGATAATTGCTGGGAACGTAAAGCTTTTTGCAGCAACTCATCAAACTCAGGGTCACACCAGTGAGCATAGTTTGTTTGCGAACGGATTGCTGCACAGCTTAATAGTGGGCGGAAGAAACTGTCGGGGTCATTACTGTCGGTTGACCAGCCAGAGAGTGTCAGGTCGTGGCTCATCTCCATCAGGCGAGCTTCCTGGAAACGGCCTTCGACCGGCACGATATTCACCGTAATTCCGACCTGCGCTAAGTCAGCTTGTATCAACTCTGCCGTTTTTAAAGGGCTGGGGTTATAGGACTGCGATGCCGTCGGTACCCATAAGTTGAGTTGCAGCTTGGTGATACCCAGCTCTTTGAGGATCGCTTTGGCTTTTTCCGGATTATATTCAGTCACCTGAGCCTGATTATCATAAGCCCATGATGCACGGGGCAAAATGGATGCCGCAGTTTCCGCCGTGCCATAATAGATTGATTGCATCAATCGTTGGTTATTAATAGATAAGGCGATGGCCTGGCGGACGCGTTGATCATTCAGCGGCGGTTTGCGGGTATTAAAGGCCAAATAAGCCACGTTCATCCCTGGGCGCAGAGTCAAGCGCAGGCGGGGGTCATCGCGTAAAATAGATAACTGGCTAGCAGCGGGATAGGCCAATACATCACATTCACCAGTTAATAACTTGGATAAGCGGCCAGTTCCTCCCGCCCCGAGGTCAATGACGACCTGCGGCATGCGTGGCAAACCTTTCCAATAATCACTGTTACGGAACAAACGGATATATTGCCCGGACCGATATTCGTTTAATAAGAAGGGGCCAGTGCCTACCGGCTCGCGATCGATCTGCTCTTGTCGGCCCTGTTGGGTTAATACATCGGCATATTCGGCTGAAAGGATCGGCGCATAGTGGGTCGCTAAGTGCCACAGAAATGAAGCATCGGGGGCTTTCAGTTTAAATTCAACAGTATAGTCATCAAGTTTTTTGACACTTTGCACTGCATCAGCAAATTGCAGGCTATCAAAGTAAGGATATTCACCGCCGTTGACCTCATGATAAGGATGCTGCGAATCAAATACCCGTTGGAAACTGAATACCACGTCATCAGCATTCATCTTGCGTGTGGGAGTAAACCAATCGGTAGTCTGGAACGGGACATCTTTACGCAAATGAAAACGGTAGGTAGCCCCGTTATCCAGCACTTGCCAGCTTTCCGCCAATTCAGGGCTTAACCGGTAGGTATAGGGGTCAACATCTAATAAGCGGTCATAAAGCTGCGCCGCAAGGGTGTCGATAGTTAATCCGCTACTGGCCATCTGTGGATTGAAGGTATTCAGTATCCCACTGACACAATAGACAAAACCGCGCTGACGGATATCCGGCAGAGGTTGAGTCGGTTCGGCGGCTGGGGCAGGTTGCGCCAGCGCTGGGGTCGCAAGGCAAGCCAGCGGGAGCATCCAAATCGATAGCATCAAAATAAGTAATGCACGCATAAACGCTTCGCAGTAAGTAAGCAATACACTTAGTGTACCGTAATCTGGCACGCCTCCCAATCCATTGAGCAAAACAACTGCGCTGTCTGCTGTTTGTTGCAGCAATTGAGAGTAATAAGCAGCAAATTATTGTTTATTCACCGAGAAATCGGGAAGGCATCATTAGGGGGAAAGGTTTTTCATTCTGAAATTGTCCGTAATTCCATCAGAATTAGTATGGGAATGAGAAAAATTCTCAACAAAGTGTTTGCAAGTGCTATTGATAACCATTATCATCTATTTGCTCTTCGAGACAAAGCTAGTTGTTTCAGGCTTTTGACAGAAAAGCACGACATTGCTCACATTGCTTCCAGTGTTTTTTAAGCCAGCTCGGGTGCTGGCTTTTTTTTTACCTACCGTCGCCAATTCCCTTTCCGATAGTAAGTGTACTGACGTCCAGTCATGATTTAATTTAAATAATAATATTTAACATGTATACGCCCAGTTATTTTGGATTATGACATCAATGTATCCATTGCTATATTCATACATGAAATATATGAGTAACAAAGCTACATTTAGATTTTATGGAGGCGTGATGGGCCGATGTCAGTTAATGATTTTATTGCTTACTTTATGCCTGATAAATTTTAATAGTAGGGCTAAACCACCTGATATTGTCTGGCGTGTTGATACTCGTGACCATCATGAAATATTCAGTCAGGGTTTTTATTCTTCAGGTGACAATGATCTGGTGCTAGAACACCTTAGTGGTAGAAGCTGCCGTAGTAATATTTACCAACTCGCAGATAGTGCATTTATTTCTACTACGGCGGACAGAAGTTTTGCTTACGATTATTTAGAAAGAGTGTTGAAAAATATAAAAACGACAATGACCAGTGGTCCAAAGGCGTATATTTATCAGATACGAGCTGATGCTAATATGTATAGTGCAGATCATACCCTGGATTTTTTATTACGACTGGGGGCCAGTGAGATTCAACAGGAGATTCATCGTATTTTTCGTTATGCACCCTACTTATCAGAATGGATGGCCCATCGCAGAGTTTTAGCGGAACAGGTCATGTCAGCAACTTCATATTTATTGCATCAGGGCAACGTTCTGTTTAATGGATATATTCCCAACCCTTTCTATCAACAAACACGTTCGAGTGCCAGTATGAATCCTTATCATAGCGCTTTTATTGTGCCTTCAGCGCTGAATATGATGCGAACCTGGATGTTAAGAATGGGAATAAGACCTATGATTAGGGCTTGTTTTGGCAGTATGGATTCAATAAGTTTCAAACGAAGTCTGGATTCAATTTATAGCGGTCATGGGAAAATGTTTAAGCTAGTGGCTATTTTATAAAGCTAACTTTCATATATCACTAAATGGGGTGGTTATATTATGAAATTAATTACTTGCGGGGCTATTATATTTATATGCATCCCTGCATTCGCGACGAAACCTGGAGATTTAAAATCACAATGCGATATTGATGAAGGTATTATGATTTATAAACGGATAATTAAAAATTATAATGCGAGCATTATGTGGCGGCCGGATGATATATCTCTCGATGCGATTAATATCAAGATAGATGATAAGTGGTATGGCGCCATAGCGGATGACAGAACAAATGGGAATGCAGCAAAAGGGATGTCCAGTTTTGCACAAGCGGCGTATTTAATCAGTCTCCCAGTTAATGTTTGTGTTAAAAATAAATATTTACGAGGAATTGAAGGTGCCGACTGATACTTCAGTCAGCGCCTTCCGCTTATCGCCATAGGCTGATTTATTGTTCACCTGCCAATATTTGATGTTTCTTCAGCATGCCGCGTAATTGATGGTAAGTCAGCCCCAACAAGCTGGCTGCCTTGCGTTGATTAAATCGCGCCTGTTCCAATGCCTGCTTGAGTATCTGTTTTTCACTATTATGCAGCCAATCTTTAAGATTGAGCGGTAAGGTGGGCAACTCGCTGGTTTGGTTGTCAGCGTTGCTGCGCTCGATACGGCTATTTTCTATGTTCTGCCGGTGTGCAAAAGGGTCGATAATAATGTTATCCAGCGCCTTACTGCTGTCGCCGTGGCGATATACTGAGCGCTCGACGACATTTTTCAGCTCGCGCACATTTCCCGGCCAATGATATTCCAGTAATTGCTGTTCGGCTTGCGGGGTAAATCCAGGGAACAGTGGCAGACCTAATTCCCGGCACATCTGAATGGCAAAATGCTCTGCCAGCAACATAATATCTTGTTGGCGTTCACGCAACGGCGGCAGTTGCACCACATCAAATGCCAGGCGGTCGAGCAGGTCAGCGCGGAATTTCCCTGCGGCGGCCAGCGCGGGCAAGTTGTCATTGGTTGCACACACTAAACGAACATCCACTTGCAAGGGTTGGCTCCCACCAACACGCTCCAGATGACCATACTCAATCACCCGTAATAACTTTTCCTGTACCAGCATGGGGGCGGTTGCCAGTTCATCTAAAAAAAGCGTGCCGCCATCTGCGCGTTCAAAACGCCCAAGATGACGCTTCTGCGCGCCAGTAAAGGCTCCCGCCTCATGGCCGAACAGTTCTGAATCGAGTAAATTTTCATTAAGAGCAGCACAATTGAGTGAAATAAACGGCCCCTGCCAACGGCCTGATAAGTAATGCAGGCGATGGGCTATCAACTCCTTGCCGGTACCTCGTTCACCAATCACCAACACTGGCTTATTCAGCTTTGCCAGCCCTGAAACTTGCTCCAGCACTTCAACAAAAGAGTTGGCTTGGCCTAACAGGTTTTCTAATTGCTCGCTCATGATGAAATTCGCCAATAGTTGGTTAAAGTAATCACTTTACATTTTATATTCAAACAGTCAAAAATTACTTTTTGTTATTTTTCAATCAATTAATTTTATGAGAAAGTTGGCACGACTCTTGATATATCACTATTGAAATTATGTGAATCGGCGCAACCAAACGCCAATTAGTTTAAAGAGGATGTAAATTATGGGTATTTTTTCTCGTTTTGCCGATATCGTGAACGCCAACATCAATACATTACTGGATAAAGCTGAAGATCCACAGAAGTTGGTGCGGCTGATGATTCAGGAAATGGAAGATACACTGGTTGAGATCCGCTCAACATCGGCCCGCGCACTGGCTGAGAAAAAACAATTGCTACGCCGCATTGACCACTGTGAAAGCCAGCAGCAGGAGTGGCAGGATAAAGCCGAACTGGCTTTGCGCAAAGATAAAGAAGATTTGGCGCGTGCCGCCCTGATTGAAAAGCAAAAAGTGGTCGCACTGATTGAGACGCTGACTCGTGAAGTGACGACGGTTGATGAAACGCTTACCCGCATGAAGCATGAAATCACTGAGCTTGAAAGTAAGCTGACTGAAACGCGTGCCCGGCAGCAAGCCCTGACACTGCGTCATCAAGCGGCTGCATCATCTCGTGATGTTCGCCGTCAGTTAGACAGTGGCAAACTGGATGAAGCAATGGCCCGTTTTGAACAGTTTGAGCGCCGCATTGATCATATGGAAGCTGAGGCTGAAACTGTGGGTATTGGCAAACAAAAGTCATTGGAAAGCCAGTTTGCCGAACTGAAAGCTGATGATGAAATTAGCAACCAACTGGCCGCACTGAAAGCAAAAATGAATTCAGCGCAATAAGTTAGCGCTAAACTTCAGAAAAATACCTCGTCAGGCCGTCGGCATACAGGCGGCCTGCCATGATTAAAATGCGGATATCCGCGAGCATATATACACCAATAATTCGAGTTGCAGGAAGGCGGCAACTGAGCGAGTCCCAGGAGCTTACACAAGTAAGTGACTGAGGTGAACGAAGGCAGCCAACACACATGCAGCTTGAAGTATGACGGGTATAATTGAGGGGAACTAATGAGTATCCTATTTCTTGCCATACCGCTGACCATTTTTGTGTTGTTTGTCGCACCGATTTGGTTATGGCTGCATTACAGCAATCGCCAGCAAAGCGGTGCTCAACTTAGTCATCAGGATATGCAACGTCTATCGCAGTTAACAGACGATGCGCGCCGGATGCGTGACCGCATTCAGGCATTGGAAGAAATTCTTGATGCCGAGCATCCGAATTGGAGGCAGTCATAATGGGCGATATGTTTAAAAACGATTCGTTTAAAAGCAATTCATTTAAAAATAATGTGTTAAGTAAGAAGAAACTCTATCGCGTGCCAGAAGAAGGCATGATCAAGGGCGTTTGTGCCGGGTTAGCGCACTATTTTGATATTCCGGTGCGGCTGATTCGTGTGATGGTGGTGTTATCGCTGTTCTTTGGTCTGTTCGTTTTCACCATTGCGGCTTATATCGTACTGACTTTCTTGTTGGAACCTGCGCCTGCATCCAGTTTTAGTGAGCATCACGAGGCGACGCCGCGCCAGCTTCTTGATCAACTTGAGTATGAACTGGGGGCTGGAGAGCAACGTTTGCGCCAGGTCGAGCGCTATGTCACTTCCGAAACCTTTGGGGTGCAGAGCCGTTTTCGTCAGTTGTGATATGACTTATTCAATTAACGCTAAAGTCTGCCGGAGGGCATAACGATGAACAATAATCCCGCCCGCAGCCGTGCAGGTGTAGTATTAACCACACTAATTAAAATTATTTTTAGTGTCGCATTGACCTATGGCCCGGCAGGTGCAGCAGGTTTTATCGTCAGAAATGTCAGCCGAAAACCCTTGCGCTGGTTGTTGCTGATGATGTTGGAACCCATGCTAAAACGTGCAATGGGGGCAGCGGCGGGTCAATTTGCCAAGGAGAAGCATGAAACGACTGCAAAATGAGATTACGTCATTGGTCAATCGCGGGATGGATAGGCATCTGCGCTTGGCAGTAACCGGCTTGAGCCGCAGCGGGAAAACTGCATTTATCACTTCTCTGGTGAATCAATTACTTCATGTCCACAGCGGCGCGCGCTTGCCGCTGTTTTCTGCTGTGCGTGAAGAACGGTTACTGGGAGTAAAACGGGTGCCGCAGCGTGATTTGGGCATTCAGCGCTTTACTTACGATGAAGGTCTGGCCTCTTTATACGGTACGCCGCCTAATTGGCCAACCCCAACCCGTGGTGTTAGCGAAATTCGCTTAGCTTTGCGTTTTCGCTCCAACGATTCCTTGTTGCGGCATTTTAAAGAGACATCAACGCTGTATCTGGAAATTGTCGATTATCCGGGTGAATGGTTGTTGGATTTACCCATGCTGGAACAAGATTATTTGAGCTGGTCGCGGCAGATGGCTGGCTTGTTGCAAGGGGATCGCGCTGAGTGGGCCAAACCTTGGCTGACGCTGTGTCAGCAGTGCGATCCATTGGCCCCGGCCGATGAAAATCAACTGGCGGCGATTGCTCAGGCTTATACTGATTATCTGATTCGTTGTAAAAATGAAGGCCTGCATTTCATTCAACCGGGGCGTTTTGTGTTGCCGGGTGATATGGCGGGCGCGCCTGCATTGCAGTTCTTCCCGTGGCCGGATGTCACTGATCTTGGCGAATCGCGGCTGGCTCAAGCCGATAAACATTCCAATTTGGGCATGCTGCGCACTCGTTTTAATTATTACTGCAACTCGGTCGTGAAAGGTTTTTACAAAGAGCACTTTGTGCGTTTTGACCGACAAATCGTGCTGGTAGATTGCCTGCAACCCCTGAATAGCGGGCCGCAGGCGTTTAACGATATGCGCCTGGCGTTGACGCAATTGATGCAGAGCTTCCATTACGGGAAGCGCACGTTATTCCGTCGCTTATTTTCTCCGTGTATCGATAAGCTGATGTTTGCAGCAACCAAAGCCGACCATGTCACGGCCGATCAACACGCTAACCTGGTCTCCTTACTGCAACAATTGGTGCAGGAGGCCTGGCAAAATGCCGCATTTGAAGGGATCAGCATGGATTGTGTTGGGCTGGCGTCGGTACAGGCGACACAAAGTGGCATCGTTGAACATCAGGGACAGAAAATTCCTGCATTACGCGGCAATCGGCTAACTGATGGTGCGCCGCTAACGGTCTTCCCCGGCGATGTTCCAGCACGCTTACCCGGCCCCGCATTTTGGCAGCAGCAAGGGTTTCATTTTGATGAGTTCCGTCCACAAGCGGTACATGTCGATAGCCCATTACCCCATATTCGCCTTGATGCCGTCATGGAATTTTTATTGGGAGATAAATTGCGATGAGCGAGCCTTTAAAACCCCGAATCGATTTCGAACAGCCTCTGCAACCCATAGACGAACCGGTATTAAAAGCGGCGCAAGCTTTTGATCAACATACCGCCGAGAATTTCTATCCTGCGGATCCAGAACTGGACGCAGAGAATGAAGAAGGGCGGGTAGAAGGGCTGGTTAATGCGGCATTGAAGCCGAAACGTAGCCTGTGGCGTAAAATGGTGACGCTGGGGATAGCCCTGTTTGGTGTCAGTGTGATTGCTCAGTCAGTGCAATGGGTTAATCAGGCGTGGCAACAGCAGGATTGGATTGCACTGGGGGCCACCACTGCGGGGGGGCTTATCGTACTGGCGGGAGTCGGTTCAGTGGTGACGGAGTGGCGGCGTTTATACCGCCTGCGCCAACGGGCTGAAGAGCGGGACATTGCGCGCGAACTACTGGTGAGTCATGGTATAGGCCAAGGGCGGGCATTTTGTGAAAAGTTGGCGCGTCAGGCAGGGCTGGATCAAGGTCATCCGGCACTCCAGCGTTGGCAAGCCTCGCTACATGAAACCCATAATGACCGTGAAGTCGTTGAACTGTATGCCAAACTGGTTCAGCCATCACTGGATAATCTGGCGCGGGCCGAAATCAGCCGCTATGCCGCCGAGTCAGCATTAATGATTGCCGTCAGTCCGCTGGCGCTGGTGGATATGGCGTTTATCGCCTGGCGAAATATTCGTCTGATCAATCGTATTGCTGCTTTGTATGGTATTGAGTTGGGGTATTTCAGCCGCATCCGTCTGTTCCGTTTGGTACTACTCAATATTGCTTTTGCCGGAGCATCTGAATTGGTGCGCGAAGTGGGTATGGACTGGTTATCGCAGGATTTAGCCGCACGTTTATCTGCCCGAGCCGCGCAAGGCATCGGGGCTGGTTTGCTGACGGCTCGACTGGGTATCAAAGCAATGGAGTTGTGTCGCCCATTGCCGTGGTTGGGAGATGATAAACCTAAGTTGGGCGATTTCCGTCGGCAATTGATTGGCCAATTGAAAAATACCTTGCCAAAAAAAGATAAACCGGCGCAGCAGTAGCGCTATTTCAGCCGTGGGTCAAAGGCAAAAGAGAGCGGTTGAACACTGCTTAGGCAGGCTTGAAAGCTTTTGTGCCGAGGATTGAGCAGTAGATTGTTTTCTGTCGGCACCAGAGTGGATGGAACCAGTAATCCAAGTGATGATTCTGACTCCAGCCATTCAGTGCCGATATCCATTGTGGTCGCAGGTGCGGGGTCGCTGCGCCAGTCCGTGGGCCAATCCTGCGGCTGAAGCAGCATAATGTTGCTATCTTCGATTTCAATTTGGAATAACTCGAACTCACTTAGTGTTGAGCTGTCCTGAATATGTACCAACGTCTCCAACATCGCCAGTGATACACTGCTGGCTAAGTAGATGGCGGCGTGCCCCTTATGATTCCAGCGGCCACCATAGATTTCGGCACCATAGCCGGTCCAGGTTGAGGCAAGATAGCGGCGCATCACAATGCGGTAGAGCATCATAAATAGAGGCCTGCCGGGTTTATCTTCATAAGCTACTGATCCTTATAGCGCACAGTTATGAAAATACGCCGTGCTCCAGGCGTCCAATCAAATCACAGACTTCCAATGCACCGGTTTCGGTTTCCAGTAAGGAATCCGGACTACGGTGACCCAGGCCTTTAATCGGGGTCGACATCCAAGTGATAGCTTTGCCTTTATCTCCGCCAAATAGATCAACTGCGGCGTCCATAACCCGAACAAAACGCGCAATTCGCTCACTCTCTTCGGGAGTGAAACGGCCATCATGTGTGCGTCTGCGAGTCAAGCTGCGGCTGGGAATGCCGGTCGCACGCAAGATTTCAGCTTTGGGGATTGATGCCCATAGATGGATGCTGTCAATGACATCAACAGAAAAACCCATTTTGATGCTATCGACCAATACAGTACCGCGGCTCGCGGGCAAACCAATCTCTCGCCATAGCGCCCCTGTTTTGGTCGCTGGAGTGGGGTGATACGCTCTCATGTAACCTCCTCGGTCAATTGGCTATGTCTACTATAGCCAGTTGGCCGATATAAAGCAAAGTGTCACCGGTTCTTGACGAGAATGCCGACAGCATACGTCATTATATAATTCTAAATTATTAGTATAAAAACTAATAACTCGCTATATACGGCCCTGATAGGGGTTGATGATCTTATCTTTGTGAGTTCAATTGGATAGAAAAAACAGCAAAAAGCCGATTCCTGTCAACTTTTGCTGACAGATTGCTTCATCAGTAAGGGGGGACAGGGTATTATCATAGACAGATATTCCGCACCTGCCCTATATAAGGTCGATACTGATGCGCTTGGAAGTTTTTTGCGAAGACCGAATCGGTCTCACCAGAGAGTTACTTGATCTCTTGGTTTTACGCGGCATTGATTTACGTGGGATCGAAATTGATCCGATTGGCCGTATTTATCTGAATTTCTCACAGCTGGATTTCAGTGTATTTAGTGCGTTGATGATGGATATTCGACGCATTGATGGAGTGACTGATGTCCGCACCGTCTCCTTTATGCCATCTGAGCGAGAACACCGTTCGCTGCGGGCGCTGCTTGAATCCATGCCAGAGCCGGTATTTTCTATCGATTTAAAAGGTAACCTTGAGTTAGCTAACCCGGCTGCCCGTGAACTTTTCTCCCTTAATGAGGAGAAGGTTCGTCACAAAACAGCGGGTAGTTTGCTGGGCGGATATAATTTTGCGCGTTGGTTCGATGGGGGGGAAACTGCGCCTCATACTGAACGTGTATTGATCAATAATCAGGATTACCTGATGGAGATCACTCCGATTCAGCTTGAAGACGAAAATCAACAGAGTCAGACGGTCGGCGCTGTGGTGATGTTAAAATCGACCGCGCGCATGGGGAAACAACTGCAAATCTTATCGGTAAATGATGATACCGAATTTAAACAAATTGTTGCCACCAGCGTTAAAATGCGTCAAGTGCTTGACCAAGCACGTAAATTAGCCATGTTGGATGCACCACTACTGTTGGTGGGTGATACCGGCACCGGCAAAGACCTGTTGGCACGCGCTTGCCATCTACGCAGCCCGCGCGGGAAAATGCCCTTCCTCGGCCTGAATTGCGCTTCTTTACCCGATGATGTCGTAGAAAGTGAGCTATTTGGCTATGCCGCAGGAGCATACCCCAATGCTGTTGAGGGTAAAAAAGGCTTCTTTGAGCAGGCTAATGGCGGCTCAGTACTGTTAGATGAAATCGGCGAAATGTCGCCTCGCATGCAGATCAAACTGTTACGTTTCCTTAATGACGGAACTTTCCGCCGTGTCGGAGAGGAGCATGAGGTGCATGTTGATGTGCGGGTTATTTGTGCCACCCAAAAGAATTTGGTGGAATTAGTACAGCGTGGCGAATTCCGCGAGGATCTCTATTACCGCCTTAATGTATTGACTATCACTTTACCGCCTCTGCGTGAGCGCCAAGCCGATATCATGCCACTGACAGCACTGTTTGTGGCGCGTTTCTCTGACGAGCAGGGTGTACCTCGGCCGAAACTAGCGCCTGAACTGAGTGGTTTTCTGACCAATTACGGTTGGCCAGGTAATGTCCGCCAACTGAAAAATGCGATTTATCGTGCTTTGACCCAATTGGAAGGGGCGGAGCTACGGCCACAAGATATTGTCTTGCCGGAGTTTGAGGTTGAAGCGGCTCTGGGGGATGAAGTACTTGATGGTTCGCTCGACGATATTAGCAAACGTTTTGAACGCTCTGTTTTAACTCGGCTTTATCGTAATTATCCCAGCACACGTAAACTTGCTAAGCGCCTTGGTGTTTCTCACACCGCAATTGCCAATAAACTACGTGAATATGGCCTGAGTAGTAAGCGCTCCGCCAGTGATGAAAGTGAAGAAGAGTCGACGTAAAAGAGAAAACCATAAAAAAACGGCTGCACCCGAAAGGGCCAGCCGTTTATGGATAAACTCTATTTAAACCAAAGTAGTTCGAATTACTTCAGTGCTGCCAGTGCAGCATCATAGTCTGGTTCGGTGGTGATTTCGTTAACTAGCTCACTATAGATAACGTTGTCCTGACCATCCAGAATCACTACAGCACGAGCGGTCAAGCCTGCCAACGGGCCTTCAGTAATGGCCACACCGTAAGCTTGTTTGAAATCTGCGCCACGCAAAGTTGACAGCGTAGTCACGTTGCTCAGGCCTTCAGCACCGCAAAAACGTGATTGAGCAAATGGCAGGTCAGAGGAGATACAAAGAACAACGGTGTTCTCAAGTTCGCCAGCCAATTGATTGAATTTGCGTACAGATGCGGCACAAACACCGGTATCAATACTCGGGAAAATATTCAGAACCTTACGTTTACCCACGAAGCTGCTCAGAGCAACATCAGATAAATCTTTCGCAACCAAAGTAAAATCTTTAGCTTTATCGCCGGGTTGCGGTAGTTGACCTGCAACGGTCACTGGATTGCCTTGGAAATGTACTGTCTGTGTCATTATTTGATCCCTTTTACAGATGTGTAACACGAAGCTCAGTTTAAGGTAACAATAGCGGCTTGGATATGAGAAATTTGCTAAATAATTTAGATTTTACTGACATTAGGTTCTAATACCGACAGTCAACCCCTGAATTCTTCTGAGGAACCATAATGAGAACTCTGCGTTGCTATCCCGAGTCCTGGCCTCTACATTCCGCATTTGTGATTTCTCGCGGAAGCCGTACCGAAGCAAAAGTTGTGGTTGTCGAGATTGAGGAAGCGGGCATTCATGCCTTTGGTGAATGTACTCCATATCCACATTATGGAGAAAGTGAATCTTCGGTGATGGCACAGTTGGCTCTGGTGGCCAGCGCCATTGAGCAGGGCGTTTCACGTGAGGGCTTACAACAGCTATTGCCTGCTGGAGCGGCGAGAAATGCGGTCGATTGTGCATTATGGCAGTTGGAGTGTTTGCAGAATCAGCAGAGTTTATGGCAGTTGACCCAGACGGCACCGGTCGCCCATATCTCTATGGCCCAGACAGTCAGTATCGGGACTCCGGAAGCGATGGCGTACAGTGCGAGCGCATTGGCACATCAGGGGGCCAGGTTATTGAAAATAAAACTGGATGACCACCTGATTGCTGAGCGGTTGGTGGCAATCCGCAGCGCAGCACCAGAAGTGACATTAATTGTAGATGCCAATGAATCCTGGCAGCCTGAGGGTTTAGCCGCGCGTTGCCAGTTACTGGCAGATTTAGGAGTGGCTATGTTGGAGCAGCCATTACCCGCAGGGAATGATGATTCTTTGCAGAACTTTATCCACCCGCTGCCCATTTGTGCTGATGAGAGTTGCCATACTCGCGCGGATTTGGCGGGGTTGGTTGGCCGTTATGAGATGGTCAACATTAAACTGGATAAAAGTGGTGGGTTAACCGAAGCATTGCTATTGGCCGAACAGGCAAAATCGCTCGGATTTGCCATTATGCTTGGTTGTATGTTGTGTACATCTCGCGCTATTCGTGCTGCATTGCCACTGGCTTCAGGTGCCCGCTTTGTTGATCTGGATGGCCCTACGTGGTTGCAACACGATGTCGATGATGGGTTACATTTCTCGACCGGCGCTATTGATTTATCGGCTTAATCCGGTCTTGTGAGTAAGTCTACCAGGGCAGCCAGATAACATTCACTGGCTGCATCGGCAGAGATGGGGGGTAATTCCGCCGTAATACAAGGTAAGCTGATGTCGGCGCACCAACTGCCAAATGACCCCGGAGTGGCGTAACCTACATTCGTCACCAGTGGTAAGTTAAAGTTTGCCGCCAACTGTTCCCCCAATGCTGAACTATCAGGGTCTTCAATGCAGGCTAATGGCTCGTGAAAAGAGACTACCCAGCGCGGAGACAACTGCGTAATCAATGCACACAATGCTTGAGTTTCGGGTTCGGAGGCTGCGCACTCTCCAGTCGATAACACCACATCTCTTGCATCCGCCGCACTGTTCCAGCGATATACCGTTTCGCCAGCCTGCCAGTTTTTTGCCGGAAAATTACGATTAAGATCTACGCCATTGGCATTAGCCCGCAGCCCCAATTGGCAGCCATCGGGATTAACTGCCAATATCACATGGTGGCGCTGTTGTTCAGGGGAAATGCTACGTAACGCGCAGGAGAGGGCTACAATTGCCGCACTTTCATCGCCATGAGTCCCCGCGATAATCAGCCCGGTTTGCGCTGATGGATTTGCGGCCGGAAAATAGATCAGTGGCGCTCCCAGCAGAGTGGTACCGTAGTGTTGCCCTAAGGTAACCAGATTTCCCCGTGTGGAGCGGGGGCGATATTGACTCATGATATTCTGTTATTCCGAATTATATGCATATTACACTCAACATATCATTTAGCATTATTACTTTGAACCAATTGATCTGCTAGTTTATGTTGATAAGAGTTAGTGACTTTCGCTGAAATGGAACGACAACGAAAAGGTTAATCATTATGCGCTATTTCCGTTATGCATTATGTGCCGCATTGGTGGGGGCAGCGCTGGGCGCGGCAAATGCTGCTGATGTCCCCGCTGGCACTGTGTTGGCTGAAAAACAAGAACTTGTTCGTCATATTAAAGATGAGCCTGCGTCCCTTGACCCAATGAAAGCGGTTGGGTTAATCGAAGCTCAGGTTGCCCGTGATCTATTCGAAGGGCTGGTTAACCAGGATTCGCATGGACAGATAATTCCAGGTGTTGCGACAAACTGGAAAACGTCAGATAACCAAACCTATATATTTACGTTACGCAAAGATGCTAAATGGTCGAATGGCGATCCCGTGACCGCTCAGGATTTTGTATATAGTTGGCGTCGCCTGGTTGACCCTAAAAGTTTATCTCCTTTCGCCTGGTTTGCCGAGCTGGCTGGTATGGAGAATGCGCAACAGATTATTGCCGGAAAGATGCCACCCGAGGCCCTTGGGGTTAGTGCTGTTAATGATTACACCCTCAAAGTTAAACTTAGTAAGCCGGTACCTTATTTTCCCAGCCTGACCGCTAATTTCAGTTTATTCCCGGTACCATCAACCGTGGTTGAGAAATATGGTAGTGACTGGACTAAAGTCGGCAATCTGGTGGGGAACGGCGCATTCAAATTACAAGATAGAGTGGTGAATGAGAAATTGGTATTGGTGCCAAACAACTATTATTGGGACCATGCTCATACAGTTCTCACCAAAGTGACTTTTATTCCTATCAATCAGGAAGCTAATGCCACTAAGCGCTATCAGGCAGGCGATATTGATATTACGGAATCCTTCCCTAAAAATCTCTATCAGAAACTATTAAAAGATATTCCTGATCAGGTTTATACCCCAGACCAATTAGGTACTTATTATTACGCATTTAATACCCAGCGAGCACCAACAAATGATGTTCGGGTACGTAAGGCATTATCTTATGCAATAGATCGTAAAATTATCGCTGAAAAAGTCTTGGGTACTGGGGAAAAGCCTGCCTACCACTTTACCCCTGATGTTACGGCTGGCTATCATCCGGTGACCAATTTATTACAACAACAAGACCAGGATGAACTGAATGCACAAGCCAAAGCGTTACTGCATGCGGCGGGTTATGGGCCTGATAAGCCACTAAAATTATCGCTGTTGTATAACACATCGGATAATAATCAAAAGTTAGCCATCGCCATTGCTTCAATGTGGAAAAAAACATTGGGTGTGGATGTTCAAATGATTAACCAAGAGTGGAAGACCTACATTGATAGCCGCAACACCGGCAATTTTGATGTGGTCCGTGCTTCATGGGTTGGGGATTACAATGAGCCTTCTACATTCCTGTCATTACTGACCTCGACCCATAGCGGCAATATCGCCAAGTTTACGAGTGCAGATTATGACCGTTTGCTGAGTGAAGCGGGTAAACAAACAAATCCGAAAGCGCTAAGTGACGATTATAATAAAGCCGAACAAATTATTGCAGAGCAAGTACCAATAGCACCTATATATCAATTTACTAACGGGCGCTTAATTAAACCTTGGGTAAAAGGTTACCCGATTACTAATCCGGAAGATGTGGCATATAGCCAAATGATTTATATTATTAAGCACTAGTTATTATTAACCAATTAACCTGCAAGGGAATTCACTCTTGCGGGTTAATTGGTTGATCCGAAACTTAATCTATAAGTCATTTATATTGTGCTGCTTAGGAACAATGGCAGATATAGAGATCATAAACCCAGTCAATGATGCTACTATGAGTGGAAATATAAAAGCATCAGATGTTCTTAATGGGTTTTTCATATCAAAAATTATCACAATAAAAAATGAGCTAGTAGCAAACGTTGATGATGAATATAGTTCATTAAGCTTATATTGCAGATTTTCCAATGCAAATCTTGGCGTCTTTTTTGAAATACAATCCCATGTGATGTGCACCAACATGTAAGAAATACAGATGATACAGTAGAACTTCGTCAACTCATCAGTGGTCTGCGGTGAGTACCAGAGGGAAGAGAGTGGCTCCAATTCAGTGCCCCCACTGTTTGCTCAGATAGATACCGGAAATTAATACACTGCCAATTGCTGCGAATGTAAATGCAAGGGATGTGGTAATGGTTAATGTGGGGACTAAAAATGATAACCCACCAGTCAATGCAAACCCTGCCCCTGCGCCACCAATGAATGCTTTCATTAACGTAATAATACTGGTTTTCATAATCAATATCCCTTGAATATATAACGTGGTAATTAGCAAAATTGTACCTCAAAGTTTGAGGGCTTCTTCTGTCTTTATTATTATGTATCCTTAATATAAAATCTGATTGTTTGATATAAATTCTGTTGCCCGGAAACATATAGTTAATGAATCGGATAGCTGCATTTACGATGCTCTAATATAAAGTGTATTGCGATTATTTTATAGTAACAGCAAGCTATCGCATACATCACCTTTAAAGATCAGTGGGTGGGCGCTACACTGAGCTAATTGCATGATAAATGCTGAAATTGAGGATGTTGTCGTGGATGTAGTCGCAGGAAAAGCACTTCAAGTTTCTGATGCCGTTTATTCTTATCAACTCGATGGTAAAGGGGGCGTAACATCAATCAGCCCCGATGCTGTTGCTACCGCAGAGCAGCCATGTTGGCTGCATCTGGATTACACTCACCCGGACAGCGCCGCCTGGCTGCAAAATACCCCGCTATTACCTGAAGTTGTTCGCGATGGTTTGGCGGGTGAAAGTGTACGGCCGAAAGTGACCCGCTTGGGTGACGGTACAATGATCACCCTCCGAGGGATTAACTTCAATAATGATGCCCGGCCTGACCAGCTAGTCACTATCCGGGTTTATATGACAGATAAATTGATAGTTTCAACCCGGCATCGCAAAGTTTACTCGATTGATGATGTGCTCAACGATTTACAAAGTGGCACAGGTCCAACCAACAGTGGCAATTGGCTGGTGGAGATTGTCGATGGTCTGACCGACCACACCAGTGAGTTTATCGAAGACTTACACGATAAAATTATCGATCTCGAAGATGATTTATTGGAGCAAAAAATCCCAGCGCGCGGGCAGATGGCATTGTTACGTAAGCAGTTGATTGTACTACGACGATATATGGCCCCCCAGCGCGATGTATTCTCTCGGTTAGCCAGTGAGCGCTTGCCGTGGATGAATGATGATGATCGGCGTCGCATGCAGGAAATCTCAGAGCGCTTGGGCCGGGGTTTAGAAGATTTAGATTCCAGTATTGCGCGTACTGCGGTGTTGTCCGATGAAATTAGTTCATTAATGGCCGATGCGATGAACCGGCGCACTTATACCATGTCACTGTTGGCTATGGTATTTTTGCCCACCACCTTTTTAACCGGGCTGTTTGGTGTCAACCTTGGTGGTATTCCTGGGAATACCGACTCTTTTGGTTTTGCGACATTTTGTATGATGTTGGTGGTGTTGGTACTCGGTGTTGCATGGTGGTTAAAACATAGTAAATGGCTTTAATTAGCTATTCGCAAGCGAGTAAAAGAGTGTGCCAGGTAGCACGCTAATCACTGCAAAATTGAGCGATATCAAGATTTGACAGTGATGACTCAGGCATTATCACTTTGCAGGTGAATGCAACGTCAAGCGATGGGCGTTGCGCTCCATATTTGTAATACTTTTATTTTTGAATTACTGCATAGCACATAATTGTTACGATGCCGATGTTGTCTCAACATCGGCATTTTTTTTGTTTTTTAGGAAAAACAGTGGGTAAGGCTAACGAGAGGATTGCCTCTACACCTGAACGGTGAGAAGCAATACCTGATACTTGGTTACTTGATTTCCAGTACGTCGAGGCGAACCAGCGGTTGTGTATCGCCATCTTCAGCATCTTCTGGCCGCCAGCCAACCGGTTGTAGTGGCAATTCTTCACGATCAAACGCCAAATCACCGCCATCAACAATTTCACTATTGTGGGTGATATTTTTGAAATCAAACAACTTGTGATCATTTAAATGTGATGGCACCACATTTTGCATAGCGCTGAACATAGTTTCGATCCGCCCCGGATACTGTTTATCCCAATCACGCAGCATATCTTTGATCACCTGACGTTGCAGGTTAGGTTGCGAGCCGCATAAGTTACAAGGAATAATCGGGTACTCTCTGGCAACAGCAAAACGTTCAATGTCTTTTTCGCGACAGTAGGCCAGTGGGCGAATAACCACATGTTTGCCATCGTCGCTCATCAGTTTGGGTGGCATGCCTTTCAGTTTGCCGCCATAGAACATATTCAGGAATAGCGTTTGCAGAATATCATCGCGATGGTGACCAAGCGCGATTTTGGTGGCTCCCAGTTCAGTCGCGGTGCGGTATAAAATCCCACGGCGCAGGCGCGAACAGAGCGAGCAGGTGGTTTTCCCTTCCGGAATGATCTCTTTCACAATCCCGTAAGTGTTCTCTTCTACAATCTTGTATTCAACACCTTGCTTATCCAGATAGGCAGGCAGGATATCTTCAGGGAAACCTGGTTGTTTCTGATCCAGATTAACCGCGATGAGGGTGAAGTTAATTGGTGCACTTTTTTGCAGGTTCTGCAAAATATCCAACATGGTGTAGCTGTCTTTACCCCCCGACAGGCAGACCATGACGCGATCACCTTCTTCAATCATATTAAAATCAGCAATCGCCTGGCCGACATTGCGACGCAGGCGTTTCTGTAATTTGTTCAAATCGTATTGTTCTTTTTGCTTAACCACTTGTTTCTCTTGCATTTGTTCTTGACTCATATCCAGTTAGGGGCATGACGGGCAGTGCTGCTATGACATAAGTTTATCATCCAACAAGCATATATATTAGTGTTTTAATCTCTGGCATGTGGGGCATGGTATATGAGGTTTGTGAAAGGAGCTCGTCTATAGCTTGTGAAATAGTTCACAAAAAAAGGAAGAATCATTATTGCAACTTGCCACAATCCATCCTTTATGATGTAGTGGCTTCAACGGATTGTTACTGTGTAAGAACAGGCAAAACCTAAAAGAGAATGAACTCTTTTAAGTTTTGCCTTTTTTTTTGGGTGGAATATGAGAATACAAAGAGTTCTGAATAACAATGTGGTCGTCGCTCACGATTTTAGTGGGAAAGAATGTGTTGTTATTGGTAAAGGTGTAGGTTTCAATAAAAAGCCAAATGATCTGGTTGATGAAGCAGGCATTCAAAAAATATTCCGTCTTGATGAAGAAAATAGCTTTGATAAAACCCATGATGCTTTTCAGGATCTCCCTGAGGAGCTGTTTGATATTGTCCTGGATATTGTTAAACAAGCCACAACCAAATTAGATAGAAAGATTCATAAGAGTGTTTACGCTTCACTGTTGGATCATATTAGTTTTGCTATTGAACGAGCGAAGCAAGGGGTCCATGTTAGAAATATGCTACTTTGGGATATCAAACGTCTCTACCGGAATGAGTTTATTATTGGCGTTTCTGCATTAGAAAATATTAAACAAAAACTTAATGTCGATCTTGCTGAAGATGAAGCTGGATTTATTGCACTTCATCTGTTGAATTCACAAAAAGACGGCACCATGCCTGATATAGAGAATGTATCAAAAGTCATTCAAGACTTATTGAATATCGTTAAATATCACTTCAATATTGAATATGAAGAAGAATCAATTAATTTTCAACGTTTTGTGACACATTTGAAATTCTTTTCTCACCGTTTACTCAGTAATACTTATGTCATGACCAATGATAACTCTTTGCATGATGTTGTTGCCGAGAAATACTCTATCTCTTATGAGTGTGCCAAGAAAATAAATAAATTTATTAAACATGACTATGGCCGGGAATTAACAGGTGACGAAATGATGTTTCTCGCTATTCACATTGAACATGTCAGAGTGCCGACTTAAATAGAGCATTAAAAATATTAATTAAAAAGAATAGTCCATAAAATAAATGGATTCAATAGTTTATCAATTTAATTGAGGTTATCCCATGGGTGCATATAATATGCTGGCAGGGGAAATAATTGAACATGTAGGTGGGAAGGAAAATGTTGTTTCGCTCACTCACTGCATTACACGTTTAAGATTTTCTCTAAAAGATTCCAAAAAATTTAATAAATCAGTTTTAGATAAATTGGAGGGTGTAATTTTAGCTGTTGAAAGTAATGGTCAATATCAAGTTGTTATTGGTAACGATGTGACTAAAGTCTACAATGTGATCGTTGACGAGTTTGGTATTAAAGGAGATGTGTCATCAATAGACGGTGAGTCATCACCTGATAAGAAAGGTAATATAGTCGGCCGCATCTTTAATAAAATGTCGTCCATTTTAGTCCCTATTGTGCCGGCTCTGGCTGGTGCTGGTATGTTAAAAGCATTACTGGTTATTTTATCGACGTACCATTTTATTGACCCGACTGGTAGCACTTATAAAATTCTGGCTGCGGCCAGTAACAGTGTGTTTTATTTCCTTCCACTCTTATTAGCGTTCTCATGTGCTAAATCTTTCAATGCTCACCCATTTGTGTCAGTGGCAATAGTTGGGGCATTACTGGAACCCACATTTACAGGGTTGATGAAAAATCAGGGGGATATTGTCGAATTTATGGGGATCCCCGTAGTGCTGATGAAATATTCATCAACCCTGATCCCGGCCATCCTCGCTATTTGGGCTTACTCTTATCTTGAACGATTTTTAAAACGCTTCATCCATCAAAGTATTGAAATGATTGCTGTCCCTATGCTAGGGCTGCTCATCATGGTACCGGTAATCGTTATTGCTGTTGGGCCGATTGGAGTTTATCTGGGGGATGGCATTGGTGCAGGTATTGCTTATATGAATAATGTAAGCGGTATGCTGACGGGTGCAATTATTGGTGGTGGCTGGACATTGTTAGTGATGTTTGGCTTACATTGGGGATTAGTCCCTGTGATGCTGAATAACCTGGCATTACATGGCTTTGATACCATTAAGCCCGCCGCTGCCACCGCAACATTTGCTTCGGCTGGCGCTGCATTTGGTGTGTTCCTTAAAACCAAGGATAAGAAATTAAAATCTTTCGCCTTGTCCACTATGGTTCCCGCGTTATTTGCCGGGGTGACCGAACCGATTGTTTACGGTATTTCCATCAAATATAAACGTCCATTAATTGCTTCTCTTATTGCAGGAACTATTGCTGGAGGATTTGTTGGCGCCATGGGCACCACAGTAATGGCTTATGTTTTCCCGGCATTGACTACGCTGCCTGCATTTATGACCAATACTTTTGCTTATTATGTTATTGGTATATCGATGGCATTTGTCTTATCAACAGTGCTGACTTATATATTAGGTTTTGATGAGAAAATAGATGAAAATAGTGTGGTGCCGCGCCCAGATAGCACATCAAATAGTCAATTTTCTCGAAATAACTCAGCAACTATATTAGCTGAAGTATTATTGAATGCACCACTTAATGGAAAAATAGTACCGTTGGCTGATGTTAAAGATGGCGTTTTCGCCAGTGAAATAATAGGGAAGGGAATAGCTATTTATCCCACAGACGGTTTTGTCTATTCGCCGGTGAATGGTGTCGTGTCAAAATTATTCCATACTCACCATGCAATAGGGATTATCTCCGATGAGGGGGTGGAGATTCTCATTCATGTAGGTATTGATACAGTAAAATTAAATGGCGAGTTTTTTAAAAATAATATAAATGAAGGTGATGTTGTCACCAAAGGGCAATTACTTTTAACATTCGACCTTAATGCGCTAGTGGCTAAAGGGTTTGATATAACAACACCAGTTATTATTGCTAATACCGACGACTACAAAGATATTCTGGTAACTGAGCGAGACAGTATTGATCGTAACAATACATTAATGACTGTGCTTCCTGCCTCAGCCTAAATATATATTGGAGATATAAGATGACAGATTTATTGATTAAAGGTTTTCCTAAGGGATTTCTGTGGGGGGGCGCTGTCGCCGCTAATCAGGTTGAAGGTGGTTGGAATGTAGGGGGCAAAGGTTTATCTACCGCCGACATGGCAATTCATAAAAAAGATCTCAAACGTGAAGAGTATGAGAAACATTATAAAATTAGCAATCAACAAATTGCAGATGCTATTGCTGCCAAAGATGCGAGTGATTATCCAAAGCGTCGGGGTATAGACTTCTTTCATCGTTATAAACAAGATATGGCGCTATTTGCCGAAATGAATTTTAAAGTCTTGCGAGTATCTATTGCCTGGACACGCATTTACCCCAATGGCATTGAAGAACAACCGAATGAAGAGGGCTTGCGTTTCTATGATGAATTATTCGATGAAATGCATAAGAACGGTATTGAACCTTTAGTCACACTTTCACATTATGAAATGCCAATCTATTTGGTCAATAATTACGGTGGTTGGAGTAGCAGAAAAACTGTCGATTTATTTGAAAAGTTTTCGATTACTGTTTTAGAACGCTACCAACATAAAGTAAAGTATTGGCTGACCTTTAATGAGATCGACAGTTTAATTCGCCATCCATTTACTTCAGGCGGTATTGTTACTGAGCGCTTCCCCGCAGATGAAATTGAATCGGTTATTTATCAAGCGTTGCACCATCAGTTTGTCGCTAGTGCATTAGCTGTTAAGCACTGTAAGCGAATTTCACCGGACGCCAAAATAGGCTGTATGTTGACTCGCTTGCTGACCTATCCTGAAAGTTGTGCCCCGGAAGATGTATTACTGGCTTACCAGGAAAATCAACTTAACTATTTCTTCTCGGATGTCCAAATCCGTGGCCGTTATCCACGTCATATGACGCGTCGTTTTGCGGAAAAAGGTATTAATATCGTCATGCAGCCCGGCGATGAAGAGATTCTGCAGCAACATACCGTAGATTTTCTGTCATTCAGTTATTACATGTCGTTGGTGACCAGTGTTAATGCCGACAAGATGGATAAAGTGGGTGGGAATATTGCTGGCGGTGTTAAAAACCCGTATTTGAAGACCACTGACTGGGATTGGCAAATTGATCCAGTCGGCTTGCGTATTGCACTAAATGATATGTATGACCGCTATCAAATCCCATTATTTGTGGTGGAGAATGGGATGGGTGCCGTTGATAAAATTGATAAGGACAACCAAATCAATGATGACTATCGAATCGAATTCTTCCGTTCCCATTTAAAGGAAATGAAAGAGGCCGTCAAAGATGGGGTTGAATTGATGGGCTATACCTCTTGGGCACCTATCGATCTGATTAGCGCGTCAACGTCAGAAATGAATAAACGCTATGGTTTCATTTATGTAGACCAGGATAATGATGGTAATGGCACTTTGGAACGCTACCGTAAAAAGAGTTTTTATTGGTATCAGGAAGTGATCGAAACCAATGGTGAATATTTATAGTTTTTCACTGACAGGCTTCAGACGGCTGACAAACCTCGATAACTCGATCTTGCAAGGTGAAGGCAGGTAGAAGAGTAAAGCGTCCGCGCTAGGGACGGCGCGGCTCGAGCCCCAGGGAGGGGTTTACGGCGTCTTTACGATCTGCCTGTTTTCACCGTTACGGGTACTTTGTCATTAACCTCAGCCAGTCAGTTTTTCACTGACTGGCTTTTGGTTTAACGGACTGCCTATTATTCCGTTGCTGCTTTTTCGGTTTTCCCCGCTAGCAAACTTAGGAAGTCATAACGTTTTTTCAGATCTTTTTCAGCCGCAGCATACAGCTGTGCGGCAACCTCTGGCTCTTGGGTATTGAGCCGCCGGAAACGCTGCTCATTGAGCAATGTGGTGGTCAAATCACTGCTTGGTGGGCGAGAATCCAGTGCCAAAGCCACTTTGCCTTCGTCGGTACGGCGTGGGTCAAAGCGATACAGTGGCCAGAAGCCGGTGGCTGTTAGCTGCTTCATTTGGTCATGGCTGTAGGCCAAATCATAACCGTGCTCTTCGCAAGGGCTGTAAGCAATAATCAGAGACGGACCAGGGTAGGCTTCTGCTTCCTGAATAGCTTTAACAGTTTGATTCAGCTGTGCGCCCAGCGAAATCTGCGCGACATAAACATGACCATACATCATCATGCTGACGCCCAAATCTTTGCGTGCCTTACGTTTACCATGCTCGCCAAACTTGGTCACCGCGCCCAGCGGGGTTGCTTTGGATTGCTGACCACCGGTATTGGAATAACATTGGGTATCTAACACCAGCACATTGACGTTTTCCGTCAGACTGAGCACATGGTCCAAGCCACCAAAGCCAATATCGTAGGCCCAACCGTCACCACCGATCAGCCAGATGGATTTATCGACCAGATAATCTGCATCGGTTGCCAATTGTTGTGCGTCATTACCCGGAATATCTTTTAACAGCTGGCGCAGTTGTGTGACTTGCTCACGGCGAACTTCAGGTGTCGCCTCCTCATTCAGCAGTTGGTTGACCAATTCCTGCGGCAATTGCGCTGCCAATTGATTGATCAAGCGGATAACCCGTTGGCGATGTTGGTCAACAGTCAGGCGGAAGCCCAAGCCAAACTCGGCGTTATCTTCAAACAGTGAGTTAGCCCAGGCGGGGCCACGGCCATCGGCATTAGTGGTATAAGGCGTGGTCGGCAGGTTGCCACCATAAATTGAAGAGCAACCGGTGGCATTAGCTATTAACAGACGATCGCCATACAACTGGGTGAGCAATTTAATGTATGGCGTTTCACCACAACCTGAGCAAGCACCGGAATACTCAAACAGCGGTGAGATCAACTGTGAGGTACGGATATCGATGCGCTCCATTTGCGTTTTATCGATTTCCGGCAATTTGAGGAAGAAATCATAGTGGGCTTTTTCTTCCACCAGATGTTCCAGTCGCGGTTTCATATTGATGGCTTTGATTTCTGGGTTCTGCCGGTCTTTCGCCGGGCAGACTTCGTAGCAGAGATTACACCCAGTGCAGTCTTCCGGAGCAACTTGCAAGACATACTTCTGTCCACGCATATCGCGGGCTTTCACATCCAGGGATTGCAAGCTGCCTGGTGCGCCTGACATAGCATCCGGCTGTACTACTTTGGCGCGAATGGCCGAGTGCGGGCAAGCAGCAACGCAGTGGTTACACTGGGTACACAGATCCGGCTGCCAGATAGGAATATCTTCAGCAATATTGCGTTTTTCCCACTGGGTAGTGCCCACCGGCCAGGTGCCATCAGGTGGGAAGGCCGAGACGGGCAGTGCATCACCCAAACCGGCCAGCATGGTGGCCGTGACAGTTTTAACGAAATCAGGCGCTTGATCCGAGACAATCGGTGGCCGCATCGGGCTATTTTCATCAATCGGTTGCAGTGGGATTTCTACCAATGCATCAAGGGTGGCATCCAGCGCCTGCCAGTTACGAGTAACAATTTCCGGCCCTTTATTACTGTAGCTACGGTCAATAGCCGCCCGTAATTGCTCTTGCACCATAGCCGTTGGCAATATTTGCGTCAGGTGGAAGAACGCCATCTGCATCACGGTATTGATGCGCGCACCCAGTTTGCATTCGCGGGCAATTTTTGCCGCATTAATCACAAATAGACGGGCATTGCGTTGGTGCAGCACCGCCTGAACTTCTTGCGGCAAACGCTGCCACATTTCATCGGCGCTGAACGGGGTATTAATCAGGAAGATACCGCCGGGCTTGAGGCGTTCCGCCATTTGGTAGGTATCAATAAACTGTAATTGATGGCAGCCGACAAAATCGGCCTGGCTGACCAGATAAGCCGAATTAATAGGGGTTTCACTGACACGCAAGTGAGAGACGGTCAGGCCACCGGCCTTTTTCGAGTCGTAAACAAAATAACCTTGGGCATACAGCGAGGTACTGTTGCCGATAATCTTAATGTTATTTTTTGTCGCAGAGACTGAACCATCACTGCCAAGGCCATAAAACAGGGCTTCTAATGTGGCGCGTTGTTCGATTTTCTCATCAGTGAGCGGTAAGGATAGCCCCGTCACGTCATCAAAAATCCCTACGGTAAAGCGCGGGCGCGGTAAATCAAGCGATAATTCTTTGAACACCGCCAGCGCACAATCGGGGCCAAACTCTTTGGAAGATAAACCATAGCGGCCGCCAATCACTTTCGGCAATGTGGCTCGCTCACCACGGCTATAGGCTTCAGCCAGCGCGGTCATGACATCAAGATAAAGTGGCTCGGCCAGTGCACCGGGTTCTTTGGTGCGATCCAGCACCGCAATTTTAGTCACTGATTGCGGCAAGACACTGAGCAGATGTTCAGCAGAGAAGGGGCGGAACAAGCGCACTTTCAGTACGCCCACTTTTTCCCCGCGGGTTAGCAGGCTATCAATCACTTCTTCACAGGTACCAATCGCTGAACCCATCAGAATGATAACGCGCTCCGCCTGTGGGTGGCCATAATACTCAAATGGCTTATATTCACGCCCTGTGGCTTCAGCAAAAGCCTGCATGGCATCGGCAACATGTTGATAAGTATTGTTATACCAAGGGTTAGTGGCTTCACGAGACTGGAAATAGGTATCCGGGTTAGCGGAAGTGCCCCGCACCACCGGATGATCTGGCGAAAGCGCCCGACTACGGTGGCCGTCTATGCCTTTCTGCGGCAGCAATTGGCGCAGCGTGTCATCACTGAGCGGTACAATTTTATTGATTTCGTGTGAGGTGCGAAAACCATCAAAGAAATGAATAAATGGGATGCGACTATTGAGAGTTGCTACTTGGGAAATCAGGGCGAAATCTTGTGCTTCCTGCACACTGCTGGCGCACAGCATGGCACAGCCCGTTTGCCGCACCGCCATGACATCGGAGTGATCACCAAAAATAGACAGGGCATGGGTCGCAATGGTACGCGCCGCCACATGCAGAACAAAAGGTGTCAGCTCGCCCGCCAGTTTGTACAGGGTCGGGATCATTAACAGCAATCCCTGCGAGGAGGTAAACGAGGTCGATAATGCGCCAGTTTGCAGTGCGCCATGCACCGTCGCAATGGCCCCGCCTTCAGACTGCATTTCAACCACGCGGGGAACATCACCCCAGATATTAACTTTACCATCACCAGACCAGGCATCAGCTTGTTCTGCCATGGTGGAGCTTGGCGTAATAGGGTAGATGGCAATAACTTCACTGGCACGATAGGCCACAGAAGCTACTGCACTGTTACCGTCAGTAGTAATCATTAATTTATACCTTCACATTGCAAGTCATGCAGAGAACAAAAGAAGTGCGGGGTGTCTCTGACTATTTGAACTAATAATGAAATTCTAGCAGAGAGTATTTTTGCCAGTTATCGCATTTGTGTGGCGGCGGCCCGCCAGGTTGTGTCGTGAATAAGGCGAATAGCAGGTTTGGGGTTATATTGTGGTTTTCAGATAATAATTATTACAATTAGAAAACTATTGATAACAGCGATTAGATATTGCTTGCCAGTTCGGCGCACAATAATTGCGCGGCGCTGAGTTTGTTTGTGAAATAATTGTGAAGCGTAAACAGATTTAATGACCATTTAATCATCGGCGGGCATAATGTCGACCCAATACTGAAATGAGAGACTGATAATGAGTGGTTTCATGTATTTAATGATGGCAATTGTTGCCGAGGTGGTAGCCACCACAATGCTAAAAGCCTCTGATGGCTTTACCCGTCTGGTGCCCTCTGTTGTGGTTGTGATTGGTTATGGTATTGCTTTCTGGGGGTTATCACAGGTGGTGAAAACCATGCCATTGGGTATTGCTTATGCTATTTGGTCAGGATTGGGAATTGTATTAGTGTCCGTCGCGGCCACTTTTATGTACCAGCAGAAATTAGACTGGGCAGCCATTGCCGGTATGACATTGATTATCGCCGGTGTGTTGGTGATTAACCTGCTGTCGAAGACGCCAATGCATTAGAGATATACCCGTCATACTGCAAGCTGCATGGTGGTTGGCTACTTTCCGCGTTATCGCCACAGGGTTACGATAACGCGGAAGGGGATAACTGTGATTTTATACTCGTCATACAGTGCTTGCAGTACAACTATTTAATGTCCAACTGCTATTTAATGTCCAACTGATGTATCCCCTCGACGGCCAATAATGTTTCATATACCTGATCCAGATTTTTTCTGGGTGGTAAGGTGACTTCCATCGTGAGTTCACATTCATGTTCACCTTTCTCAGGTTTGTGAGTAACGGACAGATTAATAGGATGTAATTTTAATTTTTGCATCGCAATCAAAATACGTGGCACGCTGTCCGCGAGTAGCTTAATAGCAACAAAATGGTGTTGACCAATAAATCGGTTACTTAACTGGCGGAAGATCTCCAGCACCACTAATGTCACCATGGTGCCGTAAATACCAATCTCATATAGACCACTACCAATCACCAGACCAATCGCGGCGGTGACCCACATCCCGGCGGCGGTGGTAAGCCCTTTGACCATCTGTTTTTGAATCATGATGGTCCCGGCACCGAGGAAGCCCATGCCACTGACGACCTGTGCCGCGACGCGGCTAGGGTCAAAACTGACGTGTTCTAATGTCAGCAAATCCTCAAAACCATATTTTGAAACAATCATAAACATGGCACTCCCAATACCCACCAGGATATGGGTTCTTAACCCGGCATCTTTAGCACGCAGCTGACGTTCCAGCCCAATCAATCCTCCCAAAGCACCCGCTAAAGTAATTCGTAGTAGTAAATCAGTAATCATAATTATTCCCGTTTTATTTTGTACAAACTGTAGGTGTTTGATTCTTTACTATGATTAATATGGTTTGCTTATTTTTTTTCCAACCCTTAGCGCCAGAATAGCGCGATAATTCGATAGTCTGTTTTGATCTGGGCTAAATTAAATTAGCGCACTCTGCTTATTTATGTTGTGTTTTAATTATAACAGTTATTATATGAGCCTATTATAGCGCGATATATTTCTCATGCCGGAGCATAAAGAATGAATGCATTATCTTGGTTTGTGGGCGGAACTGTGTTCTTTCTAGCCGCTTGTAGCAGCAATGACCCAACAGATACAGCATCAACCTCTCGATTTTTAAACAATAACGATACCGCTGAGCCAGTACAACAAGCCACCAGTGCCAATGTTCATAATCTCAATATGGCGAATCCTGCGTCCGTCAATTGTGCCAATGCAGGCGGTGTATTGACCATTGCCAAGCAACTTAATGGGAGTAGCGTAGGCATGTGTCAATTGCCGGATGGTAAACGCTGTGAGGAGTGGGCATTAATGCGCGGCGCTTGTCCGGCTCGCTGATATACCCTCTATCTTTCAAGTCGCAGATGCGTTGGCCGCGCTCAATTACCCGAATCACTTACCAGTGTAAGCTCATCGGGATGCTTTCGTTTGCCGCCTTCCTGCACCTCGAAATCTATTGGGTATATAGCTATCGCCATCTTTCAAGTCGCAGATGCGTTGGCTGCGCTCAATTACCCGAATCACTTATAAAATCTAAGTCAGCTTATCGGGATGAATGAGCCTCATCCTTGAGACTCACCCTGCGGCTTTCTGGATATATTAGGCAGAAACAATATTCGGGCAAGGTTCGCCCTTTTTCAGTTGCGCAATATTCTGCATGGTGGTGTTAGAAATACTGGTCAGCGCTTCTTCTGTCAGGAAAGCCTGATGCCCGGTAAACAACACATTATGGCAAGAAGACAGACGGCGGAAGACATCATCCTGAATCACGTCATTGGATTTGTCTTCAAAGAACAGATCGCGTTCATTTTCATACACGTCCATGCCGAGTGAACCGATTTTCTGCTGTTTCAGTGCATCGATTGCCGCGGTAGAGTCAATCAGACCACCACGACTGGTATTGATGATCATTACGCCATCTTTCATTTGTTCAAAGGATTGCTTATTGAGCAAATGGTGGTTTTCTGGCGTCATCGGGCAGTGCAGCGAGATAACATCCGATTCGGCATATAAGGTTTTGAGGTCGACATATTCAGCCCCCAAATCCAGCGCCGCCTGGCTTGGGTAAGGGTCATAGGCTAGCAAGCGCATACCAAAGCCTTTCAAGATACGCATGGTCGCAACACCAATTTTGCCGGTGCCGATGATCCCCGCGGTACGGCCATGCATATTGAAGCCAATCAGACCTTCCAGCGAGAAGTTGGCATCACGGGTGCGTTGATAAGCACGATGGATACGGCGGTTAAGGCTCATCATCATACCGACAGTATGTTCAGCGACGGCTTCAGGTGAATAGGCCGGAACGCGAACCACCGGAATCCCCAGCTCTTTCGCTGCATTTAAATCCACATTATTAAAGCCGGCACAGCGTAATGCCAAAATCTCAACGCCGACTTCTTTTAATTCTGTCAATGTTTCGCGACAAGCATCATCGTTGACGAAAATACAAACCGCATCACAGCCAGCCGCCATTTTTGCGGTTTTTGGGCTTAACAGAAAATCGAAAAACTCTAATTCAAAGCCAAAATCTTTGTTGACCAATTCGAGGTATTTACGGTCATACTGTTTGGTACTGTAAACGGCTAATTTCATCATGATATCTCCGCTAAAATATTGTGATCAATCTAACAGATTTGAATAAATCATACAATTTGCCACAATAATAAGTTAAATGCGGCGCTTGTAAGTTTCTCATGCCAGTGAGGTAAGGTTTTTCTTCCCATTTTCAATGGCAGCAGTTCTGCGTGTGAGTCACCAGAGCATAGTTCGTTATTATGGTATCGTGCAGCAGTTTAGTTGCAGTGATTTTAGTGGTAGAGATTCAAGTACATCGGATGTCGGGTTAGTGATTACACAAGGTAAGTCATGACTAAATGCGCAAAAACAGTGGGTTGGTTGCTATTAATCAGCGCAATTTTCCTGGTGGTTTTATGGAAAACGCTACCGCAGTGGTTACCGAAAATCGCACAATTTTGGTTGCCAGCGGGTAGCCAACTGATTTTAACCCATCCCCCAGTTTGGCATGATGGCGCATTGCGTCTGCCACTACTGCGCTACCGGGTACAAGATTGCACCTTGGCCAATATTGACCAGTTAAGTGTCGGTTATCAGCAGGGGCGTTGGCAGTTAGCGGCTAATACCGTTGCTGTGGATACCGCATGTCTGAGCAAGTTACCGAGCAGCGACGAGGGTGCGCCGCAAAATTTGGCTTACTGGCAGCAACAACTGTCAAAGCTTGATCTGAATATCGGCAATTTGCAGATTACGCCGTGGCAGCAATACGCAGGTAAACTGACCTTAACCTCGCAAAAACTCAGCCAAGAGTTGCGTTATCAGGGCCAGCAATTGAGTTTCGCTGCGACACTGGATGCGCAGCAGCAACTTAGCTTACATCAATTCTCTATTGCCGTTCCCGGCACCCCGCAACCTTTCGAACTGAGCGGTAAAATTAAAATCCCACTGTCGCTGGATGATTGGCCAGAACAAGGTGCGCTCGACGGCGTATTGACGACAGGCTATCTGTCTAAACCGTTATTATTGAATTTGAGTTGGCAACAGCAAGAGGGCGTTTTAACCCTGACAGAGCGCGGTGATGACTCTCCGCTCGCACGGCTACCGTGGCGCGTTTCCGCGAACAAAATTCAAATAGCTAACGGCCAGTGGCAATGGCCCTACCAGCTGCAACCCTTGAGTGGCGGCATTAATCTGACGCTGTTTGACTGGGATCAGGGGTTGGATCAAACCTCGATTGAGGCGCGCATTAATGTCATCACCTCGGGGAAAAGTGGTAAAGGCAATGCTGTCCTGACGCTGGGGCCTGGCAATCTGAGCATGATAAACAGTGACTTAAAATTCCAGCTCAGTGGTCAAGCTAATCTGGAACGAATGGTATTGAATGCCACCATCCCCGGCTTACTTAGCGGTTCAATATTGAATCCGACCTGGGTACTGCATCCCGGTGCTTTGTTGCGTGCTCATGGTAATGTGACACCGGAGTTACGTATCAGAGATGCGCGTTGGCCTTTGGCGGGGGTTAAGGTGACGGCTGCTGGAGTGACGGGGCGGCTACAGGCCATTGTGGACGCGCAGGACAGTTATTGGGGTGATTTTAATCTGCATTTGGATGGGCAGGCGCAAGAGTTTTGGCCCGATAAAGGCAATTGGCAGTGGCGATATTGGGGTAATGGTCAGTTGCCGCCGCTGGCTGCGCGTTGGGATATGGGCGGCAGGGGAAGTTGGCAGGGGACGTTGATCACTGTCGATAAACTCTCGACCGGCTTTGATCGGCTGAAATATGGGGTGGTTTCAGTCGAGGCACCACGGCTGACTTTAGCCAAGCCTCTGACCTGGCAGCGCGATAATCATCACCCCGCTTTTATTGCCGGTTTTGAACTGGGCGCTAAAAAAGTCGCGTTTAGTGACGGTGGCGGTTATCTCCCTCCTGCCGTGCTTTCACTGCAACTGAATGGACGCGAGCCGGACAGTTTTTTGTGGCAGGGTAAGTTACAGGCGCAGGCTATCGGGCCAATTGCATTGCGTGGCCGTTGGGATGGCGAGCGTTTACGGGGTGAGGGCTGGTGGCCAAAACAATCGCTGACAGTATTCCAACCGCTTATTTCAGAAGAGTTGGGTATCAAACTGCGTGATGGTGAGCTGTATGCTCAGGCCGCTTTTTCTGCTGCTCGTGAACAAGGTTTTACTGCGGGGGGGCATTGGGTTGTCAATAATGGCGGAATGTGGCTGAAAGACGGTGAACTCAGCGGATTGGATTTTGTCATGTCTTATCGCTTAGAAAATCATCACTGGCTGTTGGGGCCGAAAGAGCCTGTTATGTTACGTATTGCCTCAATAACCAATTTGTTTGAAATGCAGAATATCACCGCCGATTTGCAGGGGACTTTTCCCTATTCAGAGAAAGCCCCATTGACCTTAAGTCATGTAGGCATGGATATTCTGAAAGGACATTTAAGTTTGTCGGCTTTGCGCTTACCCCAACATGATGCGGCGGTGCTGAAATTAAAATCGATTGATTTAAGTGAATTATTTACCGTGCTCAAACCCAAGCAATTGGCTATGTCGGGTAAAGTGAACGGCGAATTACCGCTTTATCTCAATAACCCACAGTGGTTGGTGCGCAATGGTTGGATAGCAAATGACGGCACAGTGACATTGCGCCTGGATCCTGATTTGGCTAATTCTATCGGTGATAGCAATTTGGTTGCTGGTGCGGCGATTGACTGGTTGCGCTATATGGAGATTTACCAATCTTATGCCACCGTCAGTTTGGATAATCTGGGCCAATTAACGCTGCGTTCAAAGATCCATGGTGTTAATACGCAGAAAAACGCAAAACGAGAGATAGTGTTGAATTATCAGCATGAGGAAAATGTATTCCAACTCTGGCGCAGCCTCCGTTTTGGTGACAATTTACAAGAGTGGTTACAACAAACACTTTCGTTGCGACCTACAGAATCTATACCGGTGAGGGCTAAGGAATGAAGATCTTGACATGGGAACCTGTGGCAATCCTGCTGGGCATTTTTATGCTGAGTGGCTGTTTGCGCCTTGAAGTAGCAACCCCGGAAAAACCGATCACGATTAATATGAATGTCAAGATTGAGCATGAAATCCAGATCAGAGTTGATAAAGATGTGGAAAATCTGCTTAAAAATCAATCCAATCTATTTTAAGGGGCCATTATGAAAAAGCTAACGTTCAGCTGGATTGGCTCACCACAGCAGTTAGTCCGCGTGATATTGGGCTGCATAATATTAAGCGGCAGTTTAGTATTTAGCTCAGGGGCATTTGCGCTGACATTAGAGCAAGCTAAACAGCAAGGCCGGGTGGGCGAAACTCTCAGTGGCTATCTGGCTCCGGTGAAAAAAGATGCTGAAACACTGGCGCTGGTGGAGCAAATTAACATCGCCAGAGCAGAGAAATATCAGGAAGTGGCGCAAAAAAACCATATTTCAACCGAGGATGTTGCCAAGCTGGCGGGGCAAAAGTTGGTTAACCGTGCGGCGGCGGGGGAATATGTGCGCGGCATAAACGGCCAGTGGATGCAGCGCTGAGCATCGTTATCCTACCACGCAATTGATAAAAAACGCCCGCCACGAGATGGGCGTTTTTTTATGGTAAATAGTCTTACTTTTTCTCAATAAAACAACAGATTAGCGCTCTGCCTGCAAATTCGCTGCAACAGGGGGCGTATTGATGCTGTTTAGCGACTCTTTGCGGTAATAGGTATCCACATGGCCTGGTTGTTCGACTTTGACAATCAAAGTCAACACCGCTGCAATCAGGTACAACGCGGTATAAACCCACACCACGCCGACAATATCGAAGAAAGGTAATACCAGCGAGGCGATGGCTGGCGCAACAAAATTACTCAAACCGGCAGACAGGTTATAAATCGAAATAGCTGCACCTTTGTGTTCTGGCTCCAATACCGGGAACACTGCGGTCATCGGGACAAACGCCGCTACCGTTATTCCTAACATCACCGCCGGGATAAGTGCTGCCCAGAAGTTATGGCCGAAATGCACCGGAATATAGTAAAACGCCAGGCTGGAGATCGCGCAGCCGATGCAGCCAAACCAACGCACCTGCCGCATCCAACCAATTTTTTCGCCCAAAATCCCCCACATAATGTTAGTGAAAATGGTCACGAAGAAGAACACAGCCCAGATTTGCAGCCATTCAGACATGGTAAAGCCGAGTCTGCCAACAAACAGCAGCGGCATGATCACGGCAAATCCGAACAAGGATAGCGTGTTAATAATGCGGATCAGACAGGACAAGAAAATATTCTTGTTGGTAAATAGAATGGTCACCGCCCGCGACAACTCTTTGATTTTTTCTTTATTGGACAGCGCCGCCTTTGGGCTGGCGGTACCGACATTACGCAGCAGTATCAGGGCCATCATGCCACCGACTGTGACCCACACAATGGCAAACCACAAAGTGCCAGTTTTACCTATCATCGGAATGGTGAAGCTAGGCAAATAGCTGCCCACCACACCAATGCCCACCGAGTACATGGCCCAGAACCAGCCCATCGCCGAAGAGAGTTGCTGTTTAGGGACGTTTTGCACAATCAGCATGACAAATGAATAGATAAATAACGGGTAGGCCAGGCCACGGATCCCGTAGAACACCAACATTAATGGGTAGCTTTTCATCCCCAGGCCAAACAGCATAAACAAGCAATGCATCACCACCCACAGGATAAAACCTATGCGCATAGCGCGTTGTGGCGTGATAATTTCCGCCACCACACCTGAACTCCAGGCGGCAATGGCAGCCGCTAACCCATAGAGGGTAAAAACAAAGGCCGATTGCGCCGGTGAAAAACCCATATCGGTAATATGCTTAGATAAGAAGGCCATTTCAAAGCCATCGCCGCTCATAAATATGGCAATAGCAATATAGCCCCAGAATAAATTCATCGGCAAGCCAAACCAATGAGTCGATTTTTTTTGCATAGTCGTTTCCTTGGGCGTTTGAGCGCCGGCTGCTTATTTGTAGGGACAGCAAATGAAAGGGCGATGTGCTCACCCGGGCATATGTGTGTTTTGGTTTTTTATCGTGCTAGCGTTTGGCGCAACTGGCGTTGCTGTTGGTAAAGTAATCGGTAGCGCTCAAGGCGGGCGAATAAGGCATCTTGCCGGTTCATATCCGGAATAAAACGCTGGTCAATTTGCGGCTTGGCACACACCAATTGCTCATCACCGCCGGCCGCCAGCCAGCCTAAACGCGCTGCACCTAACGCGCCGCCAGCCTCTCCGCCACTGTGGGTCACAATAGGTAAATTGAGCGTATCGGCCATCAATTGCCCCCACCAGACACTGCGCGCACCGCCACCAATCAGAGATGCCTGGGTAAGTTGAGTACCCGCCTGTTTCAATACCGCCAAACCATCAGCAATACCAAAAGTGACACCTTCCAGCACCGCATAACCCAATGCCGCGCGATCAGTAGCATGTGTCATGCCGTGAAAAGCGCCGGTTGCCAGCGGATCGTTATGAGGGGTACGTTCGCCGGAAAGATACGGCAGAAAAATAGGGGCCAGCCGTTGTTCCGCCCGACTGAGTTGAGCCACTTCGGATAACAAGGTTGTTTCATTGGTACCCAGCAGTTGGCATAACCAGCGCAGCGCACTGGCAGCGGTGAGCATCACACTCATCTGGTGCCAACGATGCGGCAAGGCATGGCAAAAAGCATGTACCGCCGATTGTGGGTTAGGGCGATAGCAATCATTAACGGCGAACAACACGCCGGATGTACCTAAAGAGATAAATCCATCACCGGGATTAATGGCTCCAATCCCAACGGCACTGGCGGCATTATCGCCACCACCACCGGCAATCACCACCTTATCGGGCAACCCCCATTCGCGGGCAATATCCGTTTTCAGATAGCCGCTGGGCTGATTGCCTTCAATCAGCCGTGGCATCATATCGCGCGATAAGCCACAAGCGGCCAGCAGGGAGTCTGACCAATCCCGTTTTGCCACATCCAGCCACAGTGTTCCGGCGGAGTCAGACATATCGCTGACCTTATCGCCACTCATCATCCAGCGCAGATAATCTTTCGGCAGCAGCACGGTGGCCAGTTGTGAGAAGATTTCTGGCTCGTGGCGAGCCACCCACAGTAATTTTGGCGCAGTGAAACCCGGCATCGCCAAATTCCCGGCAATCTGATGCAATTGCGGGGCATTGCGCGTTAGCTCCTCGCACTCGTCGGCACAGCGCGCGTCATTCCATAAAATTGCCGGACGCAAAATATGGTCTTCACGGTTGAGCAACACCGCACCGTGCATTTGCCCCGACAGGCCGATAGCAAGGATCTCACCCCAACGTTGCGGTATTTTATGACGCAGGCGGCCAATCACGCGTTGTGTCGCCTGCCACCAGTCAGTCGGATTTTGTTCTGACCACAGCGGATGTGGGCGTTGCACGGTGAGCGGCTCACCTTCGCTTGCCAGGATCTGCCCATGATCATCAATCACCACGGCTTTAATTTCTGATGTGCCTAAATCAAGTCCAAGATACATAGCCATTCCTTGTCGCTGATTAACGGTTAGCCATCACCCAGGCATTAACCCGGTCAATGGATTGTCGTAATAACTGTTCAAACTGGCTGTCACTGGCCAGTGCGCCAAACAGTTTGTTATCGCGGGCAAACAGACCCACAGGGTCAGTCGACTGGAACATGGCATGAACGGCAGAGACATCTAACATGCCATCCTGATATTCATATGGCAGTGTGCCTTGGTGCCAACTCTCCATAAAGACAAAGAACAGGGCGGGCAGCATGGCGGTGGCAGCGGGTACACAACCTCGTTGGTAGCACTCCATCAATGTCGGTGTGATAAAACCTGGGATTTTGGAGAAACCGTCGGCGGCGACGCGTTGATTGGTGTCGCGGATAAACGGATTACTGAAACGATCTAAAACCACATCACGATAATTCGCTAAATCCAATGGGCTAGGCGATAGCGATGGGATGACATCTTGGGTCACATAGTCATAGGCCATCTGGCGAATAGCGTCTGTTTGAGTACTTTCGTGAATGTAACGCTGACCGATCAAAGTACCAGCCCAGGCGATGCAACTGTGGCTGGCATTGAGGATACGAATCTTTGCTTCTTCATATGGCAGCACAGATTCGACCATTTCTACTCCCACATTCTCCAGCGCTGGCCGCCCGGCAATAAAGTCATCTTCAATAACCCACTGAATAAATGACTCACCCATGACAGGTGCCTGGTCGGCAAAACCAGTTTGTTGCAGCACGCGCGGGGCGATATCGTCAGATGGGCGAGGCGTAATACGATCAACCATGGTATTTGGGCTGCGAGTTTGATCGGTTGCCCAACTGAGCAAACTTTGCTGATCGCGCAATGCCAGAAACTGCAACAGGCAGTGGCGGAAACGCTCGCCGTTATGGCGCAAATTATCGCAGTTCAGCAAAGTTACCGGGCCGCTGTGTAGTTGTTGGCGTTGCAGCAAAACCCGGCTGATTGCACCATAAATTGTCCGGCAATCCCCGTTGAGATCGGCCTGAATATCGGCGTTATCCTGTTGCAGGTTAAACTGATTATCCAGATAGTAGCCGCCTTCCGTCACGGTAAAGGAGATAACGCGAGTTTCCTCCTTACTGCCTTGCTCAACCAAATTGTGCAGTTCTTTATCCCACGGAATGATTTTGCGTAGCGAGGTGATCTTTTCATATTGGCGTTCACCGGCAGGTGTGACCGTTTCCAGCATGTATTCGCCATGCTGTGCCGCTAAAGTTGTCAGCAAAGGGGTTGCATCATCGCGAATATTCGCCAGCGCAATAGACCAGCGATTATCACCCGCAGCCCGTAAACGATGCAGGTACCAGGCCTGATGAGCGCGGTGAAAAGATCCCGCACCAATATGTAGCCACACAGCAGGGGTTGAGTTCAGTTCAATATTCATCATGTTCTCCGCAATCTCAGTCAGCATTAAGATAATTCTTGGGCACAAGCCCATTGGTTGGGCATTTGCTCTAATGGCGATAGGTTAGTGTAACTTTTGCCCTTAAGTTGGGCTTTAGCTCACATAAACGTTAGCTGAGATAAAAATCTGCCAAACAACGGCGTAAAATGTTTAACATTGCTCCTTCACCACTAGCGCGTAGAAAACCCATGCATAAGAGTGACAAAAAATTGGATCAAGCGGCCAGAGCGGCCTGGATGTATTACGTAGCGGGTCAAACACAGCATGAAATTGCTGAAGCGCTCGGGGTTTCTCGCCAGGTAGCTCAGCGATTGGTGGCCTGTGCCATAGATAACGGGCTGGTGAGTGTCAGCATCGCCCATCCGGTGGGACGCTGTATGGCGCTGGCGGATCAACTGCAAAAGCACTACGGATTACATCAATGCCAGGTAGTGCCAAGCCAAGGTATGGACAGTGCGGGTGTGCAACGGGCTATCGCCGTGGCGGGGGCAGAGGTGATGGCGCAGTTTCTGCGACAAGAGCAACCACTGGTTATTGGTGTGGGGTCAGGGCGCAGCTTAAAAGCGGCTATTGATGAACTGCCGGATTTTGAACGCCCTCAGCACAGCTGCGTTTCCCTGATTGGGGCAATAGCTGCTGATGGTTCTTGTACCCGCTATGATGTGCCGTTATGGATGGCGGAGAAAACCCAAGGTCGCTATTTTATTTTGCCCGCGCCGCTTTTTGCGGATAGCGCCGCAGATCGTGACCTGTGGTGTAATCATCGGATTTACCGTACGGTGACCGAGAAGGCGGCTCAAGCTGATGTGACTTTTATTGGCATTGGTTCAATGGGTTATCATTGCCCGCTGCACAAAGATGGTTTTATTTCACAGCATGATGTGGCGCAACTGACGGCATCCAATGTGGTGGCCGAAATGTTAGGCAACTTCATCGATATTGATGGTCAGCGAGTGAGCTATGAGCTGGATCAGCGTTTAACCAGTGCCAACCTGCGTATCCGGCCTGAAAAACCGGTTATTGCTATTGCGGGTGGTGTAGAGAAACATCAAGCTATCAAAGCCGTTCTTAGGGGGCATTGGGTGAATGGTTTGGTGACGGATGAAGAGAGCGCTATCGCGCTGCTGGCATAGGTAGCAGGCGATAAAAGATAGCAGACAATAAAAAAACGCGCCCAAGGGCGCGTAATGATTCAATAACACTACTGGGTAAAACGAGGGTAATACAAGGCCATTCAGTCATGCATCAACAGAGACACCTGCCGATGCATGAAAGTCATTCATTAAGCGCTAACTATCTATTTAAGCGCTAACAACCTGAGTCAGTAACTCTTTGGCATCAGCTTGCGCTTTGGTCGCGACTTCAGGACCATAAGCAATACCTTCTGCGAACACGAACTCGACATCGGTAATCCCGATAAAGCCCAGGAACAGTCGCAGGTAAGGCACAACCAGATCAGTTGGGGTGTCTTTATGAATACCACCACGGCTGGTCAAAATAATGGCACGTTTACCGGTAATCAGGCCTTCAGGCCCTTTTTCGGTGTAACGGAAAGTCACGCCAGCACGTGCAATCAGATCAAAGTAGTTCTTCAACTGAGTTGGGATATTAAAGTTGTACATTGGAGCTGCCATGACGATCACGTCATTAGCCTGCAACTCAGCAATCAATTCATCAGACAGCGCCAGTGCTTCTTGTTGACGCGGTGTCAGCTCGGCATCTGAAGGGCGTAACGCGCCCACTAATTCGCCATCTAATACTGGAATCGGCTGAGCTGCCAGGTCACGCACGGTGATTTCATCGCCAGCATGAGCCGCTTTCCATTGTTCAACAAAAAAGTCAGCCAATTGGTTAGATTGTGAATAAGTTGCCAGAATGCTTGATTTCAGAACCAGAACTTTGCTCATCGTAATTCCTTAACAGGTAACAGAGACTTAGGCGGTACGCCCTTTCAATGAGATACACTTTATTCAACTTTTTCTATCAGTGATAGCGCAATATTTTGCGTTCTTTGTTCGATTTTATTGAATGATGATAATCAGATAGCTCAGTATCCGCCGGTTACAGCACCAACCCTGGCTGTGTTACCCTATATGACAAGGGTATATATAATTAAAAACTATGGATTACTCGTAGAGGATTAGCCGATCGAAAATTGACATCAATTAATAAAAAACAATGGCTAATCAAATTCATAGCATGAAATCATTGAGCTGACACCTTGAGTCTCAGCCGCATCGCAACAAGGAATATTGAACGTGAAATCTTCGCTCGCAGCATTATCCTCCCAACTCGGTGAGTTGATGCTCCGTGACCAACAGCGTATGCGGCGTCGGCTGCAAGGCGCACGAAAAGTCCATAATCCCGAGGCCGTAGAGGCGATTACCCGCGAAATCGAAACTGAGATTGCCACTGCAATGCAGCGGGTTAACAGTCGGCGGGCGGCGTGTCCGGCTATCTCGTATCCCGAGAATTTGCCGGTCAGTCAGAAGAAACAAGATATCTATAATGCTATTCGCGATAATCAGGTGGTGATTGTTGCCGGTGAAACCGGTTCTGGTAAAACCACACAATTACCGAAAATCTGCCTGGAGTTAGGGCGTGGTGTCAAAGGACTTATTGGTCATACCCAGCCGCGCCGCCTTGCCGCGCGTACCGTGGCAAATCGTATTGCTGATGAGCTAGACACCTCACTGGGCGGCTGTGTCGGTTATAAAGTGCGATTTAATGATCAAGTGGGTGAGAACACCCTTGTTAAGTTGATGACTGACGGTATTTTGCTGGCTGAAATTCAGCAAGACCGTCTGCTGATGCAATATGACACCTTGATTATTGATGAGGCGCATGAGCGCAGCCTGAACATTGATTTCATCTTGGGGTATTTGCGGGAGTTATTGCCAAAGCGCCCTGATCTGAAAGTTATTATCACTTCGGCGACCATTGATCCGCAGCGCTTTTCTAGCCATTTCAATAATGCGCCCATTATCGAAGTCTCTGGCCGTACCTATCCGGTGGAAGTGCGCTATCGGCCGATCGTGGATGATGCCGATGATGTTGAGCGTGATCAGTTACAGGCCATTTTTGATGCGGTAGATGAATTGGGGCGTGAAAGCCCCGGCGATATCCTGATATTTATGAGTGGCGAGCGGGAAATTCGTGATACTGCTGACGCGCTGATGAAGCAGAATTTGCCTCATACCGAAGTGCTGCCGCTGTATGCTCGCTTATCCAATAGTGAGCAGAATAGGGTGTTTCAGTCTCATCATGGGCGGCGCATTGTGCTGGCGACTAACGTGGCGGAAACTTCACTCACCGTGCCGGGCATTAAGTATGTCATCGATCCCGGAACTGCACGTATTAGCCGCTATAGTTTCCGTACTAAAGTTCAACGGTTGCCGATTGAACCGGTTTCTCAAGCCTCGGCTAATCAGCGTAAAGGCCGCTGTGGCCGTGTCTCTGACGGTATCTGTATCCGTCTTTATTCCGAACAAGATTTCCTTTCACGCCCTGAATTCACTGATCCGGAAATTCTGCGTACCAATTTGGCCTCCGTTATCCTGCAAATGACCTCATTAGGGTTAGGGGATATCGCGGCCTTCCCATTTGTGGAAGCACCGGACAAGCGCAACATTCAAGATGGTGTGCGGCTGCTGGAGGAGCTAGGGGCTATCCAAACGGCCAGTAACGGCCATCAACAATTAACACCGCTAGGTCGTCAATTGGCCCAATTACCGGTTGATCCCCGTTTGGCTCGAATGGTATTGGAAGCCCAGAAAAGTGGCAGTGTGCGGGAATTGATGATCATCACCTCGGCATTGTCTATCCAGGATCCGCGTGAACGTCCGATGGATAAACAACAAGCCTCTGATGAAAAACATCGACGTTTTGCCGATAAAGACTCTGATTTCCTTGCATTTGTTAATCTATGGGATTACCTGAAAGAGCAGCAAAAAGAACTATCATCGGCGCAATTCCGTAAATTATGCCGTAGCGATTTCCTGAACTATTTGCGGGTGCGCGAATGGCAGGATATCTATACCCAACTGCGTCAGGTGGTGAAAGAGCTGGGTATTCCGGTCAATAGCGTCGCCGCAGACTATCGCAGTGTTCATACGGCCATTCTGACCGGATTACTATCACATATCGGCCAGAAAGACGTTGAAAAGCAAGAGTATACAGGTGCGCGCAATGCCCGTTTTGCCATCTTCCCTGGCTCCGGTTTATTCAAAAAACCGCCAAAGTGGTGCATGGTGGCCGAATTGGTCGAAACCAGCCGCTTATGGGGGCGCATTGCTGCTCGTATCGAACCGGAATGGATCGAACCCTTGGCACAGCACTTGGTTAAACATCACTATAGCGACCCGCATTGGGAGAAAGCGCAAGGGGCGGTGATGGCCAGTGAGAAAGTGACCTTATTCGGGTTGCCTATCGTCACTGAGCGCAAGATCAACTATGGGCCAATTGATCCGCCGCTGTGTCGCGAGTTATTTATCCGTCATGGCTTGGTTGAAGGGGATTGGCAGACGCGCCATGCTTTCTTCCGCGCTAATTTAAAGCTATTGGCTGAAGTTGAAGAATTGGAGCACAAATCTCGCCGCCGCGACATTCTGGTTGATGACGAGACATTGTTTAACTTCTATGACCAGCGTATTAGCCGTGATGTTATTTCCGCACGTCATTTTGATAGCTGGTGGAAGAAAACCAGCCAGACCCAGCCGGAGTTGCTCAACTTTGAAAAAACCATGCTTATCAAGGATGGTGCAAACAAAGTTAACCCATTGGATTATCCGAACTTTTGGTATCAAGGGGCACTCAAACTACGGCTTTCCTATCAATTTGAACCCGGTACGGATGCTGATGGGGTCACTGTCCATATCCCGCTGCCTATCCTGAATCAGGTTCAGGAAGAGGGGTTTGACTGGCAAATTCCGGGGATCCGCCGTGAGCTGGTGGTGGCGTTAATCAAGTCATTACCTAAGCCGGTTCGCCGCAATTTTGTGCCGGCGCCTAATTATGCCGAGGCATTCTTAGCACGGGTAACCCCGTTGGAAACCAGTCTGCTGGATGCATTAGAGCGCGAGTTACGTCGCATGACTGGGGTGACAGTGTCACGCGAAAGCTGGCAGTGGGAGCAAGTTCCCGACCACCTAAAAATGACGTTCCGCGTGCTGGATGATAAAAACCGAACTTTGCGTGAGGGGAAAGACCTTGCTGCCTTGAAGCTCCAACTCCAGGATAAAGTACAAGAGACTCTCTCAGCGGTTGCCGATGACGGTATTGAGCAAAATAACTTACATATCTGGAGCTTCGGCTCACTTCCGGTGTGCTACGAGCAACGCCGGGGAGGATACGAAGTCAAAGCATACCCGGCATTGGTGGATGAAAAAGACAGTGTCGCGATTCGCTTATTTGACACAGAAGCCCAGCAGCAACAGGCCATGTGGCAGGGGACACGCCGTTTATTGCTGCTAAATATCCCTTCTCCGATTAAGTATTTACATGAAAAGTTGCCGAACAAATCCAAACTCGGTCTCTATTTCAATACTTATGGCAAAGTGATGGATCTAATTGATGATTGCATTGCTTGTGGGGTGGATAAACTTGTCGCGCAATATGGTGGGCCGGTATGGCAAGAGGCTGATTTCGCTCAGCTACAAGAAAAAGTTCGGGCCGAATTAAACGATACTGTTGTGGATATTGCCAAACAAGTTGAACAGATCCTGACTACCGTATTCAGCATTAATAAACGTTTAAAAGGTCGGGTCGACATCTCGCAAGCATTAGCGCTTTCCGATATCAAAGCACAGCTTGGCGGCCTGATTTACCGCGGGTTTGTCACCAATAATGGTTGGAAACGCTTACCGGATACATTGCGCTATCTGCACGCCATTGAGCGACGGATGGAGAAGTTAGCCGTAGATCCTCATCGTGATCGTGCCCAAATGCAACGGGTGGAACATGTACAACAGATGTGGCAGCAATGGCTCAACAAATTGCCGCCTAAACGTCAACAAGATGAAGATGTTAAAGAAGTTCGTTGGATGATTGAAGAGCTACGCGTGAGTCTATTTGCCCAACAATTGGGAACACCATACCCCATATCAGATAAGCGTATTTTACAGACTATCGAACAACTTTCTGCTTAATGGCTAATCAAGAGGACTCCGCGCCTGAGATAATGGCTCAGGCGCGGAGCTTTTCGACCGCTAGATCCCACTTTACGGCAGTATTTATATAATCTAAATCCTCTCATTGGTGTCTCAAATATGTAATCGATGAAATTTACTGATTTTCATGCGAAGCCTCTCGAAAACTATCAATTAACTCCTCTAATGCGCCGCAACATTATTGCCTTAGGCCTTCAACTACGGCTATATCTGCCATGGTATTCAGGCGGCTTGCTCAAAGTTTGTCTGATTATGGGTCACCATATTTGATTACATTTGGTGAGTTTGATAGAGTTTTTCGGGAGCAGGGATTGCTTATGTATACGATTAGTTTGTTGAGGTTGGCACAAAAAGAATTGTTTAAATTACCTGCGGGGATACAAGCGGCTCTGATTAAGGCTCTTGATGAGTTAGAAGTTTATGGTCATGAGTTGAGAGAACCTGTAGTGCGGGATATAGGAAAAGGGCTGAAAGAATTGAGGGTCAGTGCTAAGGAAGGTTGCGGGCGTGGTTTTTTCTTTTACCAGGCAGATCGGCAGGTTTATATCATTCATATCTTGCAGAAGAAAACGCAAAAGGCCTCAAGACGGACACTGATGTTGGCTTATCAGCGTATGAAGGAACTCAAACGGAGATTGCTGCCATGAAAAAACAAGATGATTTTGACATTCTTCCTTTTTCTGAGGTTAAAGCGAACGCTTTAAATCACCCTCAGGTAAATGAAGCGTATTCTGACTTGCAGATTAGGCAAGCAATGATGACGGAGCTCAAGGCTGCCCGCCAGCGATGCAATTTGACTCAAGAAGACATTGCCCGGAGAGCGGGGTTGAGGAAACAAAATATCAGTCGGATGGAAAAAGGTATCATTTCGCCTAATCTCACGACGTTGAGTCGATATGCCGCAGCATTAGGTGGGACTTTTGTTTTTAAATTTACTCAAAAGCCCCGTTGTACCAGTAAGGAGTAGTGGCTGTTAGGTTCGTTGTTAATCCATCAATGCCTTTTCCGGATTGAGACATGACTATTTGCTTGTTTTAGCCGCCTTATTAGCGAGCGTTTTTAACCGGTCTTTTATGGCTGTGACCGCTAAAGCCCGGTTATCTGCTAAATAACGGTCTTTAGCGGCGGGAGCTGAACTTTGAATGGCAATCAAAGACCATTTCTCGCCATTTTTCAGCAACAAGGGCGAGCCGCTATCACCTGGTAATGTATCGCATTGATGAGAAAGTACACCTTGCTGCGCCCAACCGGTGATCAGGCAATCTTCATGGCTATAGAGGGTATCCAGGTGGTCAAGTGGATAACCCGCTTGTGTTATTTTACGGTCAACTTGTTTAAGTGCTTGAGTCAATTCATTAGCGGTTCCATCCCACAATGGTAACGGCTTGATAGGGAGTGGTTTTTTATTAGTTAATCGAATAAGAGCATAGTCATATGCAGCTGCTGCGGGTGGAACTATCCAGCCGTCGCCGTCAGGTTTGAGTTTCTTACCCAACTTGGCATCAACCAGCGTTTCCAGACTCGTAATTTGATACTTCCAATGGCCGTTGTGCGAAATAAACCGTAAGGCCACAGCACGATCAATCTTTCCTGGAGGTGCTAATACACAATGCCCAGCGGTAAGTGCGAGGCGAGGGGAGATTAATGTCGCAGTACAAAGATTGCCACTGGCTGTCTCAACTTGACCGATGGCTTGCCATGGCCATTGAGAGCCATTAGTGACCGCAGTACGATCATCTTTACCAAAAAATAGGGTGGTCTGATCAGCAATATTACTGTCGTCATTTGACGTGTCAGTGAGGGGAAGTGCATGAGCCACGGAAAGAGGTAACAGACTTAATAGCAATAATGAAGATAAACGCATAAATAATTAGCCTGCCTTATTCCCTAGAGGGGTATTTATTCACAAACCTGAGACCTACTGGTTAAGCTGTTAATCACAAGCCTCCCCATTGATAACTATAGACACAATTAGCTATGTAGTATGTTGCCAGTATTTGATTTTTCGATAATTTTAGCGCGGTATAAGTCGCTTATACTCTAAGTAATGCACATGCTGCTTGAAGCATTACGGATATGCACTATAAATAAAAAAACAGTGCGATCAGGCCGCACATAATTAATGTTGCCAGAGTGATTTCAAATAAATAACGGCGCAGCATTATCAGCACTCCTGATAAAAAACACCCGGAGAACCGGGTGTTGAGCGAGTGAAGTTGTTGCAGGTCAATCTAAAGAGCTGGCTTCAGCTATCTTCTCGACTTTATTTTGCGGCGGGCACTGCTGCTGGGGCAGATTTAGTGTGCGTCGTTTTTTTGTGATGTTTCTTAGCGGCTTGCGCTTTTTGCATCGGGGCGGCTTTGTCGGCTTTTTTCACCGATTTTGTCGCTTTTTTGTGATGCATATTTTTGGCAGGAGCACTATGGGCCGCTGGTGCCGTAGCCATTGGAGCCGCTGCTGCAACGGTATCGGCTGCGAATGCAATAGAAGACATACCCAAAGTTGCAGCAACAATCAGAGCTAATACTGTTTTCATGATTTATTCCTCAGTGTTCTGTTTGTATATCGGCCCCGTTGGGTCGTTGTAATGAGAATAGGGTAAATGATTAATGGCTTCCGTGAGTCATTGGTTTCGGCTTGTAACCGATTGTACAGAGCCGATTGTTATGACGAATAGTCAACTTTATGGCATATCGTTAAATGCATTTTATTGCATAGATAGCATGGAAGCTGAGAGGAATAAGAATAGCTAGGATAACCTTTACCCTAAATTAGTTACAACATACATTAGGTTGTTATCTGAAAAATGATCTCTTTAGGTACATGCAAATTTGTGGCTAACACGGAATTTATGTTCAACAGGACGATACTGCCTCCTTAAAGGAAGGGCAGTATCGAAGTGAAAAATCTGAGGTCAAAGATAATTATAAATAACGGCGTTCTAAGTGCTCGCGGAAAAAACGAGGGTTAAGTGATTCACCGGTTGCTTTGGTAATCAACTCAGCGGTTGAGTAACGGCTTCCGTGTTGCCAGATATTTTTCTGTAACCAACTGAATAGTGGGTTCAAATCACCGTTGGCAATATTGCTATCTAATTCAGGAATAGCGCCACGCGCAGTTTGGAAAAGTTGAGCAGCATACATGGCACCCAGGGTATAAGTTGGGAAATAACCAAAGGCACCATCCGTCCAATGAATATCTTGCATGCACCCATAGCGATAATTTCCTTCAGTGTTTATCCCCAGATATTGCTGCATCTTCTCATTCCACAGCGTGGGGATATCATCTACCTCGATTTCACCACTAATCAATGCTTTTTCAATTTCATAGCGCAAAATTACGTGGGCAGGGTAGCTGACTTCATCAGCATCAACCCGGATAAAACCGGTCTTGACACGTTGATTCAAGGCGGTGAAGTTTTGCTCATCAAACGCAGGTTGCTCTCCAAATTGCTGTATAACCAGAGGGCGGATGACTTGCAGAAACTCCTTGCTGCGAGCTAATTGCATTTCAAACAGTAAGCTTTGGGATTCGTGAATTGCAGTAGAGCGTGCGTGCGATATAGGCTGCCCCAACCATTCACGGGGTAAATTTTGCTCATACCTCGCATGACCCGTTTCATGAACAATCCCCATTAACGCACTGAGAAATTCTTGTTCATTATAACGAGTAGTGATGCGTACATCCTGAGGAACACCTCCGCAGAATGGGTGCACACTGACGTCGACTCGTCCACCATCAAAATCGAAGCCCAATACTTTCATCACACTCAGTCCAAGTTGACGCTGTTTTTCCAGATCAAATGGCCCTTGTGGTATCAAGCAGGTTTCATTTTCTTGTTTAGCGATCACTTTTTGCAATAACGTGGGTAGCCATTGTTTAAGATCGCCAAAGATACGGTCCAAATCAGCACTATTTATTCCCGGCTCATATAAATTCAACAAAGCGTCATAGCGCGATGTCCCAGCAGCTTGAGCTCTGATCGACGCTTCTTGACGACTTAACTTGACCACTTCACGTAGATTTTCAGCAAAACCGTGCCAGTCATTTGCGATACGCTGCTGTCGCCATGCGTGCTCGCATCGAGCACCTGCTAATGATTTTGCCTCAACCAAAGCCTCAGGTAGTAACACCGCATTATTGTAATGCCGCCGCATCTCACGCAGATTAGCCAGCTCAATATCATCCAGAGTCTCTTGTTCCGCTTGCTGCAACCACTCGCCAACCTGTTTGGCCGTCAGAATCTGGTGTTGCAGCACATTTAGCTCAGCCATCGCCTCTGAGCGAGCAAGATTTCCTTTGGGCGGCATCATTGTTTGCATATCCCACCCAGCAATGGCGGATAAGTGCTCAAAGCGGGAAAGGCGGGTGAATGTAGTGCGCAGGGATTGATAAGCTGTAGTCATTAAGTACTCCATTTAAACTATTCTCGCCATTCTTCGAGCTGTATATCCGTTGGCGGCTTGTATTGGTTCGATTGCCGCTTTCCTGCAACTTGAATTATTTAGAGCATATAGGCTGACTTGTTTTATTAAGGCTAGAGTTTAGGCAAAACTATTAGTTAGGGCTATCTTGGTCGATAGTGAGTGAATAAAGCTCTTTCACCGGCCAGCAAAATCGGAAACTGGCACCGCCCAGCGAACTGGCATCGACGGAAATGCTGCCCTGATATGCTTGTGCGATGGAATGGACGATTGCCAGACCCAATCCACAGCCACCTGTTGCACGATCCCGACTAGGATCCAGCCGAACAAATGGTTCAAATACGCGTGCGCGTTCTTCTAAGGGAATGCCCGGCCCGTCATCTTCAACTTGTAAACATGCGTTATTGCCGTCAAACCACAAGCCAATACGTAATCGCTGAGTCGAGTAGCGCAGGGCGTTATTGACCAGATTATCCAATACTCTTTCCATTAGACGTAGATCGACTGCACCAAAGTCGCCGCGATGAGGTATGTCGAGCTCTATCTCACGCTCACTATGAATCAAACGCATATCTGCTACTTTTGCGCTGAGCCACGCCGGTAAGTCTATAGGTTCAAGATTGAGCGCGACTTGGGGGCGATCCAGCCGAGCATAGGTTAGCAATTCGTCAATCAGGGCCTCTAACTGGCCAATATCATGATTCAACGCCAGTTGTTCGCTTTCAGTCAGGTTATCACTCATGGCTAGTCGATAGCGCAAGCGAACAAGTGGGGTGCGTAACTCGTGAGCAATTCCATCAATAAGCAGCTTCTTACTGACTATCAATGTGCTGATGTTGTCGGCCATTTGGTTAAACGCGACGCCTAAACGGCTTAGGCTGGAGGTGGGATCAAAATGTGTCCGTTCGTCCAGATGTCCGGCCCCAAGCCGCTGGGCGGCATTCTCTAGTTTCAGCAAGTCTTTCCAGTGAGGGCGCATCCACAGGAACACCGGCAGCGCCAAAGAGAGACCAATCAGGATGAGCAAGATTAAATCCAGTAGCCGCATTTGGTGCAAATAAAACAGATAGGGAACCGGGCCTACAGCCAAGACATAGTGGCTGCGGGGGATCCGTTGTAGGAAGGTGTATTCATCATCCAAGGCAATGATTTCACCAGCACGCAGGCGCTTATTTAATCTTTCGCCCAGATCCCGTTTATCAAGAGGTTCAATATGTAATTGAAAAGAGAGATTCAAATCCAACGTGGCGATGGTTTTATTCCAATCTTTTAGCGGAATTTCTCGTAACTCACTGCGCATCAATGACAGAGAGCTTTTCATCAAATCATCTAATGACTGGCGGCCAGCGCGTTCAGCCGTGACTTTATAAACTAAGCCAACCAGCATCGCCATCACCATAAAGCAGACGAACAGCAATAAGAAAAACTGAATAAATAGCTTCCTCATTGCTGCACTGACTCCCAGGCATTGGGGGCGAATAAATAGCCTTTATTGCGCACTGTTTTGATTCTAAAAGGCTCGAGGGCATTGTCATGGAGTTTGCGGCGTAAACGCGAAATAGCCACATCGATACTGCGATCCATCCCGTCATAACTGACGCCCCGCAAATTTTTCAATAATGCTTCCCTGTCCATGATGATGCCGGCATGTGTCGCGAGTTCCCACAACAGATCAAAATCTGAAGTCGATAATGTAATCTCTTCATCGCCGAGATTGACTTGCCTATTAACCGGGTCGATGCAAAGTAAACCAAAGTGAATGGCATTATGCCCAGTGAGTGGAACATGGGGCGTTTCTTTGGTTTGTTGCTGATTATGTTGACGTAAATGCAAACGTAACCTTGCCAACAACACGGCGGGAGGCGTAGTTTTCAGGATATAGTCATTCGCGCCCATTTCCAGAGAAAGGATATGGTTCATATCACTGTCAAGTGAGGTTAGCAGCACGATCGGGCCGTCATAGCTTGGTCGTAAATCGCGGCACAACGTCATCCCATCTTTGCCGGGCAACATAATATCGAGCAACACCAGGTCGGGCTGTTGATGTTCAATAACCGCTTGAGCTGTATCTCCACGCGGTTCCACAAACACATCAATATCATGCTTGCCGAGATAGGCTGCAATTAGTTTTCCGACCTCCGGGTCGTCTTCTACAAAAACAATTTTGGTCATGTTTTTCAGTTTTTAAAAATGCCGGGATTCAGCATAGCGCGCTGTTGGTAGCAATGCTATGCACGTTACTTTATTCTTCATGCCAATGACTGGCCAATGACTGATTGGTAGACAACTAGCAAATTATTTCATTATATTAATGAAAGTGATTGTATCGTCATCTCTATTTAGTTGCGCCCATCGTTTATATATCAATACTTATGATTAATGAATAGCTGTATCGATCAGCTAAGGACTGAGGGATGAGTGGCGAACGCATTGGTGTGCCAGCACACAGTGAAAAAGTCTGCTTCGATTACACGGAGTTTTTAGCTGCTTCTTGCAAAAAGCGGTGGAGTTTTATTGATGCTATTTATGGTGTCATGCCGATTTTCGGGATGGTGGTCAAGTCCCAAACGGAACTGGAGAAAACACCTCAGGAGCGGCTTACCGCCTTGGCATTACAGGTGTTATCAACTCAGCTTAGCGATGAAACTAATATTATTAGATTGATTCACCTTGCTGAACTGCAGGGTATTACAGAGTTGGATATCCAATTACCTTATCCGTTAGAAAACGCACAATTGGATCAAATCAAACAAAAATTTCCATCTTCAATGCAGCTAAACCAAAAGGGTGAATGTCTCTCTGTGGATATATCTGGAACAGAACACCATTAGTTACCTGCCGATAGATGCCCACATGGGCAGCCAGTTTAACTGGCGTACCCGGTTCGGTTCAATGCATAACCAGCCAGGTTGCCGGAATAGTGGCAATCAGCACCAGGCCAATAGCCGCACGCTCCACCGTATTGAGTAACCTAAGACCTTCATGCCCTTTGCGTGCATAAATAAAGACCAGCAAGCCGGGCGCGTATAACAGAGCGGATAGCAATAGGTACAGCAAGCCAGCGGCATAAATCAGCCACAAACCATATAAACACGCGCCACTAGCTGCCATAATTAATCGCCAGTCCTGGCGTTTTAAAGCCACCTTAAATAAGAAGGCCCCTACTAGAAAATAGGGCACTAAAATCATCTCTGATGCAATTGTCAGCAAGGTATTGTAGTTGCTGCCCGTCAGCCAGATAAGTATCAGTGCCACTTGTACCGCACAGTTAGTCAGCCACAGTGATTTTGCCGGAGCATTGTGCTTATTCTGATACTGGAACATCTTAGGAAATGCGCCATGTTTCGCGGCCACCATCGGTACTTCTGCGGCCATAATGGTCCAGCTAAGGTAAGCACCGCACACTGAAATAATCAGCCCGGTGGCGATAATCACTTCCCCCCAAGGGCCAATCATCTCAACCATAATGCCTGCCATTGATGGGTTACGCATCCCCGCGAGTTCAGCACGCGGCACCACGCCAAGCGACAGTAACGTAATGAGCAGGTAAACGCATAAAGCTGAGATAACCGCCAGCATAGTTGCCCGGCCTACATCTTTCTTATTGCGCGCTCTGGCAGAAACAACGACCGCGCCTTCTACACCAATGAAAACCCACAGCGTTATTAGCATAGTGTCTTTCACTTGCTGCCAAACGGGGGTGTGTAGGGCCAGGCCGGTAAAATCAAAACTAAATGTATCGAGGCTGAATGCGAGGCCAGCTAACACAATAAAGCCGCCGATTGGCAACAGTTTTGCCAGTGTCGCGGCTAAATTAATACTGGCGGCTGTTTGAACACCACGCAATACCAGAGCATGAACCCCCCATAACAGGAAAGAAGCACCCAGTAGCGCTTGCCAGGTATTGCCTTCACCAAAGACAACATCGCCAGATTTATCGGTAAAAAAGCTCAAAGCGGCAAAAACAATCACCAGATAAGATACGTTGGCAATAACAGCGCAAAGCCAATAGCCCCAGGCAGAGAAGAAGCCAATAAGGTCGCCAAAACCTTCTTTGGCATAGGTGAATATTCCACCATCCAGATCAGGGCGCAGACGCGTCAGCAGCAACATGGCAAACGCCAGAAAAATAATCCCGATGCCGGTAATACTCCAGCCAATAAGTAATGCCGCAGGGCTGGCGACCTCTGCCATATTTTGTGGCAGGCTGAAGACACCTGCACCCAGCATTGAGCTGAGAACCAGCGCAGTGAGCGCGGTCAGGCCGAGTTTTCTTTCCAATTATGGATCCTGGTTTTTAGAGTATTAATGAATGGTTACTGACTTGTAAGCAGCATTATATGAGGCAAAGTTATTGATACTTGACAGATAATAGCCCCAAGATTTTCGGAGGATTTTACGGAGTGGGGCGCGATCATGCAATGATTGGTTATGCGATTTGGGCAAAAAATTATTCAGTCAGTACTCATCAAGTTCATCACCATAACTAAAATATAAAAAAGGACAGCCTATGGCTGCCCTTATGGTGAGAATTTAAACAGATTTATTTGAACAAGTCAGCGCTAATACTCACGTTACCGCCACTTTGGTTTTGCCACTGGCGAGTAACATGGTAATACTTCGCACCTTTGGCAGCAGCACGTTTAGCTACTTCATGGGAGACGTCGGTCATGCTGTTGTAGTGACCGCTGAAGGTCACAGAATCAAACGGTACCATCTGCGCGGCAGTGGTATTGTTTAATTCTTGGATCTGGGTGCCATCATTCAGGGTGACAGTGTAACGTTTACCTGTAGATGATTGAGTCTCAAAGAAACGGCCCACATCAGCACTTGGCGTGCCTGAAGAGGCAACACCTGGAATCTCGACGTTTGCAGCAGCAGCGCCGCCAGCGGCTAATGCAGCACGACCAGCATCTGAATCTGCAGGAATAACATCTGGGCTTTGTACCGCACGTTTGGCTGCATCTTGTTTATAAACATAAGCAGTCACAAACTGGTTGCCGCCTTGGTTAGCATCAACCTGGCGCACGATGAAGAAGGAGTATGCTCCTTTCTCTTTCGCAGCTTTGGAAATGGCGTCGTTAATATCTGGCTGGCTACGGAAGAAACCACTGACAGACACGGTGTCATAAGGTTGCAAGGCGTAGGCTTCTGTTTTTGGTAATTCTTTGATGCCATTGAAGATACGATACTGCGTATCTTTGCTCACTTCCTGTGCATCTTTATGATAAACATCGGCCGTTACACGCCAGTTGCCACCATTATTGTTGCTGTTCAGATCCTGAATATAGAATGAATCAGCACCTAATTTATCAGCACGACGGGATACCGCATCAGCGGCTTCATTGATTGCATTAAATCTGCCGGTAATAGTAATACGATCAAATGGCTTAATGGCTGCTGCTTGCTCTGGTGTAAGTTCTTTTGCCGCATGTGCAGCAGAAAGCGCCGAGAGTGATAGCAATGCCGACGCGATGATCGTGTATTTCAGCTTCATAAAAAATCCTTTCGCCTTGCGCATTAACGTTGATACGTGCGGAACAATTGATGTGTAACAGAATAGCAGATGATTATTACATGTAATAATGGCGGGTGTCTCCGCAATTTATATGACTAAATAATTTATATGGCTAAATATATGAATTTCGAAGCTAGGCCTAATAGCAAGTTACATCAATAATTGGGATAAGCTTTGCGAATAATGCCTTTAACGTCATAAGTGTTGTTTATTTACATTTTTCTAACCTAATGCCGCGCTATGACTGGGTTGCCTTATTATACTAAAGCTTATTATTTTAGCTCAAAGTTGCAGGACAAGCCGCTAGTAAATATTATTTTTATAGTGAATTATACAGAGTTCTTTCCGCCTGCCAGTTTTAGTGCAAAAACTGCTTCAGAACCGCATACAGATATGGATCATAAGTTACATTTTCAGTAGGTTATAGGGAGCCGTAACAAAGCAGGTTTGTCAGTAACCCAATAGAACATGGCAATACTTATCATCAAAGACAGGTAAAAAAGGGAACATTATGCGTATTGGTGTACCAAGAGAGCGGTTGGCCAATGAAGCCCGTGTCGCAGCAACGCCGAAAACGGTAGAACAATTGCTGAAACTGGGTTTCACCGTGGCGATTGAAAGCGGAGCTGGCCATTTAGCCAGTTTTGACGATGCGGCGTACCAGGATGCGGGTGCCACCATTACGGATACCACCGATGTGTGGCAATCCGACCTTATCCTCAAAGTGAATGCCCCACTTGAGGAAGAAATTCCCCTGATGCGTGCGGGGAGCACTTTGGTCAGCTTTATCTGGCCGGCTCAGAACCCGGAATTACTGCAAAAGTTGGCAGAGCGTCAGGTTACGGTATTAGCAATGGATTCTGTGCCGCGTATTTCTCGCGCGCAATCAATGGATGCTCTTAGCTCAATGGCTAACATTGCGGGCTATCGCGCTATTGTTGAAGCTGCACATGAATTTGGCCGTTTCTTCACCGGACAAATCACGGCTGCAGGTAAAGTTCCCCCAGCTAAAGTGATGATTATCGGCGCTGGTGTTGCCGGGTTGGCCGCTATCGGTGCGGCAGGGAGCTTGGGCGCTATTGTTCGCGCTTTCGATACCCGTCCGGAAGTGAAAGAACAAGTCCAAAGTATGGGCGCTGAATTCCTTGAACTCGATTTCGAAGAAGAGGCTGGCAGTGGCGATGGTTACGCCAAAGTCATGTCTGAAGCGTTTATCAAAGCCGAAATGGCGCTATTTGCAGCGCAAGCGGCTGAAGTGGATATCATTGTGACCACCGCGTTGATTCCGGGTAAACCCGCGCCACGGTTGATCACTAAAGAGATGGTTGCTTCAATGAAGTCGGGTAGTGTGATTGTCGATCTGGCAGCGCAGACTGGTGGCAACTGTGAATTGACAGTGGCCGACAAAGTGACGGTGACTGAGAATGGCGTGAAAATCATTGGTTACACCGATTTACCAAGTCGCTTGCCAACACAGTCATCCCAGCTTTATGGCACTAACCTGGTTAACTTGCTGAAATTACTCTGCAAAGAGAAAAATGGTGAGATTGACATTGATTTCGAAGATACCGTGATTCGCGGTGTTACGGTGGTCAAAACCGGTGAAGTCACCTGGCCGGCACCGCCAATTCAAGTATCAGCACAGCCTCAGGCGGCGAAAGCTGCACCGATTGTCAAAGAAGAGGCTAAACCTTCCTCGCCTTGGCCTAAATACATCATGATGGCGCTGGCTATTGTGCTATTTGGTTGGTTGGCCAATGTGGCACCGAAAGAGTTTTTATCTCACTTTACGGTCTTTGCACTGGCGTGTGTGGTCGGATATTACGTGGTGTGGAACGTCAGCCATGCGCTGCATACACCGCTGATGTCAGTCACCAACGCTATTTCCGGCATTATTGTCGTTGGCGCATTGCTGCAGATTGGTCATGGTGGCTGGGTGAGTTTCTTATCCTTTATTGCCGTTTTGATCGCCAGCATCAACATTTTTGGTGGTTTTACCGTCACCCAACGCATGCTGAAAATGTTCCGTAAAAACTAGGTTTCGATGAGGCCGAACTTGCCTAAAGCGCAAGTTGATAAAGCTGAGTGGATAAAACAATGTTTATAAAAACAACAATGTTTATAAAGACAACGTTATACAAAAATGAAGGGGTAACTGATGTCTAGTGGTCTCGTTACAGCTGCGTACATAGTTGCTGCGATTTTATTTATTTTCAGTTTGGCTGGGCTGTCGCGCCACGAAACATCCAAACAAGGTAACACTTTCGGTGTGACCGGTATGGCCATCGCGCTTATTGCGACCATTCTGGGGCCAGACTCAGGTAACGTTGCCTGGATTATCATCGCCATGGTGATTGGTGGGGCAATTGGTATTTATCTGGCGAAAAAAGTCGAAATGACCGAAATGCCGGAGCTGGTTGCCATCTTGCACAGCTTTGTCGGTCTGGCGGCGGTTCTGGTTGGCTTTAACAGCTATCTGGATCATGGCCCAGTGGTCATGGATGCAGTGATGGTGAATATCCATCTGACTGAAGTGTTCCTGGGGATCTTTATTGGTGCGGTGACATTTACCGGTTCTATTGTTGCCTTCGGTAAATTACGCGGGATTATCTCATCCAAACCGCTGATGCTGCCGCAACGCCATAAATTGAACCTGGTCGCGCTGGTTGTTTCATTCCTGCTGATGATTATGTTTGTCAAAACAGATAGCGTTGCGCTGCAAGTGGTCGCACTATTATTGATGACCGTGATTGCCTTAGCCTTCGGTTGGCATTTGGTTGCATCTATTGGTGGTGCTGATATGCCAGTTGTCGTTTCAATGTTGAACTCCTATTCAGGTTGGGCAGCGGCGGCGGCAGGTTTCATGTTGAGCAACGATTTGCTGATTGTGACCGGTGCGTTAGTGGGTTCTTCTGGTGCGATTCTGTCGTACATCATGTGTAAAGCGATGAATCGTTCGTTCATCAGCGTTATTGCCGGTGGCTTTGGTACCGATGGTTCTTCTACCGGTGATGCTGAAGAAATGGGTGAGTATCGTGAAACCAATGCTGAGGAAGTGGCTGAACTGCTGAAAAATGCCAGCTCTGTCATCATCACCCCTGGCTATGGTATGGCGGTGGCACAGGCACAGTATCCAGTTGCTGAAATCACAGCAAAACTCCAGGCTCGTGGGATCAAAGTACGCTTTGGTATTCACCCAGTAGCAGGGCGCTTGCCAGGCCATATGAACGTTTTATTGGCTGAAGCTAAAGTACCTTACGACGTGGTGCTGGAGATGGACGAGATCAATGATGATTTCCCAAGCACTGATGTGGTCCTGGTGATTGGCGCTAATGACACCGTAAACCCAGCAGCACTTGAAGATCCTCGCAGCCCGATTGCCGGTATGCCTGTGCTGGAAGTATGGAAAGCGCAAAGTGTTATTGCCTTCAAACGCTCAATGAACACCGGCTATGCTGGCGTCCAAAATCCATTGTTCTTCAAAGACAATACTCAGATGTTATTTGGCGATGCTAAAGACAGCGTGGAAGCCATTTTACGCGCGTTGTAATGGCGGTAGGGTATTGATTAAGGGCCACTAAGGTGGCCCTTCAGACTGCTGACAAACCTCGACACTTCGATCTTACAAGGTGAAGACAGGTAGAAGAGTAAAGCGTCCGCGCCAGGGAAGGCGCGGCTCGAGCCCCCAGGGAAGGGTTTACGGCGTCTTTACGATCTGCCTGTTTTCACCGCTACGAGCACTTTGTCATTAACGTTAGGGCCACCAAGGTGGCCTTTCTTTTGCTCTAATTACGAATAGCTGGTGAAGCGGTTATTCTCCATCCGCAGAATCTTCATTGCTTTCCACTGGACAATTAAAGCCTTCCGGTTTAATGGCTAACAAATCACATTTCAGATGATCGATCACATGTTCCGTGGTATTCCCGATAAAGGCGGCAGAGAGACCGGTACGCCCTAAAGTACCCAGAACTACCACCCCAGCCCGTAAATGTTCCGCCAGATCAGGAATAACTTCTTCCGGCAACCCTTTTTCGACATGAGTGAATTTCTCATCAATACCAAATTGCTGGCGCAATGCTTTCATCGCGACCAAATGTTGGCCACGAATAGCATCGTTATAGACGCTCGGATCAAAATCAGGTAATTCAATGGCAATGTTAATCGGGGTAACCGGATAGGCGCTAATCAAGTGCACCGGAGTTTGGTTGAGATTTTCAGCAAGCTCTCTGGTTTCGTTAACTAAACGCAGATTAAGTGGGTCATGCAGTGGGTCTTCACTTGAGAGATTGACGGCAACCAGTGCCGTACCATTTTCTGGCCAAGGTTGGTCTTTGACCATCCACACCGGGCATGGACATTTACGTAATAAATGCCAGTCAGTGGGGGTGAAGATAATTGATTCGAGGCGGTCGTGCTGATGTGCCATTTTGAGCAATAAATCATGCTTAAATTTCAGGACTTCCTGAATAATGGCTTCGTAGGGCCGATTGTGCCATACCACTTTGATTTCAATCGGTATCCCTTCATCAAGATAAAATCGACACTGTTCACTTATCCATGCTGAACGTTGGCTGATAACCCCTTTGCGCATTGCGGTGCGCTCATCAGGCGACAGTAGAGTGGTCATGTCATAGGACAAGTCATAAATAGCCAAAAATGCTTTAATTGTGCCACCATTACGCCGTACAAGATAAACTGCACGCCTTAATGCAGGCTGATCATCCTGATTGGGGTCAATAGCAACCAGAATATTCTGATACTTTGCCATAGAGTCTCCTTACAACCGTGAATTAACAGTATGTTAGTTAAAGAGTAAACCATGAAAGTGAAAGAGAACAGGTGAGAGCACAAACCAGATAAATTATATAGATATGAGGGCGACTGATAAATCACATTTTGTGAGTCAGAAAGTGGCGGGGCAGCTATACCGTTCGGCTCGCGCCGCGACAAACATCCGGTACCTATCCCCGCCTACCTATTTACTGACGTCATAGAGCAATAATATTAATTACAGCTTGGTTTTGGGTTTCCCGCCAGTTGAGCCAGAGCTTCGGTATTCTCGATAGTGATGTATTTACCTTTCACACTCAGAATATCGCTTTTCTGGAAACGCCCCAATAAACGGCTGATGGTTTCTACCGTCAGGCCTAAATAGTTGCCAATATCACCCCGCGTCATAGTGAGGCGGAATTCACGTGGTGAGAAGCCACGTTGAGCAAAGCGGCGCGAGAGATTATAAATAAACGCTGCCAAACGCTCTTCTGCATTCTTTTTAGAAAGCAGCAAAATCATGTCTTGATCACCTTTAATCTCGCCACTCATCAGGCGCATCATCTGCTGGCGCAGATTTGGCATTTTACCGGATAAGTCATCTAAGGTATCAAACGGGATTTCGCAAACCATTGAGGTTTCGAGAGCTTGCGCAAAGCTCGGATGTTGCAAATTACTAATAGCATCAAAACCGACTAAATCGCCTGCCAGATGGAAGCCGGTAATTTGCTCATCACCTTCTTCGGTAATGGTGTAACTTTTAATGGTCCCGGAACGGATAGCGTACAGGGATTTAAGCTCATCACCTGCTTTAAACAACGCCTGTCCCTTCTGAATAGGTTTTTTTCTTTCAATGATATTATCGAGCTGATCCAGCTCATTTTCATTCAAAGTAAAAGGAATACAGAGCTGACTGATACTGCAATCCTGGCAATGGATTGCACAACCGCCAGACTGAATACGTCGGATTATTCGTTTTTCCGGGATCATAGGGTATTCCCATTAATATTGATATGCGTCAATTTTAACATCTTTTCTTGCTTCTGATAAGAGCAACAATAGTTAGCGCGCTAAAAGATAGCCCTCGTGCATTAATAACCAGCGTTTTCGTTCTACGCCTCCCGCATAACCGGTCAATGCACCTTGTTGCCCAATCACCCTATGACAAGGCACAACAATCGATATGGGGTTTAAGCCGTTGGCCATCCCAACCGCTCTGGAAGCGGTGGGGCGATTAATACGTTTTGCTAACTCCCCATAAGTAATGGTCTCACCACAAGGGATTTTACGCAGTTGTTGCCAAACTTGACGCTGAAAATCGGTACCCGCGGTTTTAACCGGTAAATTATCAATAATATTCAGTTCGCCGGCAAAATAGCGTTGCATGCTGTCACTCAACCCACCAGGATTGCGCTGTTCCACCAGGGTAAAAGTATTTGCGCCGTAATGATTACGTAGCAGTTTCATCAGGCGTTCATAGTGATCGGTCCAATCAATGGCGCGTAGCCGGTGCTTTTCGTCTGCAATTAACAACAGTTCACCCTGAGGGGTTGCCATTTTATCAATCAAAAACGTTTCCATAGTTCTCCACGATGTTGCTGCCACTGGTTGAGCGAATTGTTGGCTTAAAAACTTTGCCGGCGATTATTACATGAAAAATAACATCAATAGATGACTATCAGGGCTGAAAAGCAAAAACCTGCTTTTATTGCGGCGTTAATCGCATAAAACATGAAGTTTAGGTATAAGGTCAAGGTGGGCGAAGTCAGTGTAAACCGCTAGGATAAAAGTCTGTTATTTACGAAATCAATTCATATCAGGTATTCAATTCATGTCCAATTTCACCTCGTATCCTTTATTACGTGAGAACGAACCGCCAGCTGCGGCTATCGAACGAGCTGAGAGCCGCTCGCCTTTTATCTTATTGGCAGACCATGCCGGCCAGCGTATTCCGGCTCAACTCGGGGATTTAGGATTACCAGCAGGAGAAATTGATCGTCACATTGGTTGGGATATTGGCTCATTAGCCACCGCGCAGTTACTTAGCCAATATTTAGATGCCACATTGATTCATCAGCGTTATTCGCGTTTAGTTATTGATTGCAACCGTACCCCCGGTATTGCCAGTTCTATCCCTGAACTCTCTGAAAATACACGGATCCCGCGTAATATCGGTGTCACGGTGGAAGAGGCTCAAGCTCGTCGAGCAGAGGTATTTCAGCCATATCATGATTTGATTGCACAGACGCTTAATCAGCGCCGTGATAGTGGCCAGCCTGGTGTCATTATTTCCATGCACAGTTTTACACCATCATTCAAAAATATTTCCCGGCCTTGGCAAATTGGCACTTTATTTCACCGAAACCCCGAGTTCGCGCTGCAATTAGTGTCATTTTTGCAGCAAGAAGATGCCTTAAATGTGGGGATCAATGAACCTTATGCGATGACGGATGCCACAGATTTCACTTTGCCATTCCATGCCGAGCAGCGGCAGTTGCCATATGTTGGTATTGAGATTCGACAAGATCTTATTACTGATGAGAACGGGCAGGAGGAATGGGCCAGACGGCTGGCGCGGTTGTTACCGCAAGTTTTATCCACCTATAGCCACTCAAACTAAGCTATCACCTATTTAACGACCCGAGAAAAGTCTGTTTTGCGCCAAATATTTTTCTGGGTTTATGACTGGCCACTATTAATTAGTTATTATCGGTGGCTATAGTTATTCTTATTTTATAACCAATTATTTATCACACAACTTTAAGGTTGATAATCTTGTGGAACCCAAACCCGCGCGTGTCCTGATCAGTGCCTGTTTGATGGGCAAACCTGTTCGTTATAATGGAAGTGCCCTGTCTGTCCATCATGAAATTATTCAGCGCTGGCAGGATGAAGGGCGGTTGGTCATGGTATGTCCTGAACTGGCTGCCGGAATGCCAGTACCGCGGCCTCCTGCTGAAATTCAGCAAGGTAATGGTGAGGCGGTATTACAAGGTCAGGCCCGGGTGATTGAACAATGGGGCAATGATGTCAGCCGGGAATTTCTGCAAGGTGCTTACCAGGCATTAGCGTTGGCCCAAAAACATCAGTGCACCTTGGCCATTCTCACTGAGGGTAGCCCGTCATGCGGTAGTAGCCGTATTTATGATGGACATTTTAATGGCACCCAGCGCACTGGACAGGGCGTAACAACGGCCTTATTGCGCCGCCACGGGATCACCGTGTTTAGTCATCTTCAACTTGAGCAAGCGGATGATTTTTTGCGAAGTGGTTCACAAATCCAGGTTGAAAATTAATCAAAAGTCATAAAATGTCGCTATACTGTATAAATAAACAGTACTCGTATCTTTAGTCACTTAATTTTATTGAAACCATTAAGTCGAGGTAGCGATATGGCATTTAAGATAATTGAAAAACAACCACAACAGATTGTGAGTATCCGAGTCGTCGGGCCTTATCACGAAACCATTCCAAAAGGTTTTGACCAACTATCATCACTTTATACCCAATACCAAATTCCGGGAAAAGATTGGTTAGCGCTTTACTGGGATAATCCTGAAACCAATCCACCGGCTGAGTTGCGAGCTGATGTCTCATTATCTGTTGCGGATGATTATGTTTTGCCTCCAGAGCTCAGTGATCATCTGCAACTACAAGTGATTCCCGCTGGTTTGTATGCGGTGTACCACACTCGTGTATCGGATGATGATTACGCCAAAGCTTGGGGGGAATTATATAACCAGCATCTGCCACAAAGTGGCTATCGCCCAACCGAAGGGGCGTGCTACGAGGTTTACCTCAATGACGGCAGGGCTGATGGCTATTTTGATATTGATATCTATCAATCAGTTGAGAAAGACCAATAGAGTGAGACAAGCAGCCGGGCCTGAACAGTTCGGCTGTTTATTGCCTGAGTACGTTGGTTTCTAATCGCTATTTGATTTGGTCAGGAATATCCGGCTCAGCCAGTCACTGAACGTTCGCACCCGCGGTGATAATTGTCGATTGTGCGGATATAGGAAAGAAACCGGCATTGGGGGCGGTGCATATTCTGGCAGTATCTCAACCAGTGTTCCTGCGCATAAATCAGGTTCAACATGGTAGCGCGGCACCTGAATGATCCCGAGTCCGAGCCGGGCGGCAGCAACGAAGCTCTCTGCACCACTCACCGACAGAACTGCGGGTAATTTTACTGTTTGAATTTCAGGTATTGGGCGAGGAACCGGCCGTGGCGATAAACCTTCTTTTCTGGCAAAGGGCGCTAATGTGGTGTCGACACAAAACTCTAATGGCATCAATCCACCGGTTGCGCTGGAGCGAAATCCCACCATTTGGTGCCCGGTCAATTCAGCGAGTGAGTGCGGCGTTTCGTGTTGTTGCAAATAGCGTGGTGCAGCACAAGTTACCTGGGGCAACAGTGCCACTCGGCGGGCGACCATATCACTGTCTTGTAAATTGCCGACTCGCAATACCCCGTCAATACCCTCGCGAATCAAATCAACCAGCCTATCGCCTTCACTGATGAATAATTCGATATCGGGATATTGCATTATAAAATCAGGCAGTTGTGGTAACACAAAATGTCGAGCTAAGGTTCCATGCACATCTATTCGCAGTAAACCTCGTGGCTTGGCATTGGCAAACGCCATTTCAGCATCTTCTATATCAGCAATAATATGTAGGCAGCGCTGATAATAAGCCTCACCATCCAATGTCGGACTGACGTGTCGGGTTGTGCGCTGTAATAAGCGGACATTCAATCTCCGCTCAAGCTGTTTAATTGCATCCGTCACACTCGAACGGGGCAAATTCAAGTCTTGGGCTGTTTGGGTAAAACTGCGCTGTTCCACTACTCTGATAAACACACGCATTGCGTCAATTCTGTCCATACCATTGTTCGTTTTTTTCGGATAGTGTTGTCGAATAATAAGTGATTATCCGAATTGATAACAGTGGCATTATCTCTCTGGCGGTTAAGTGATCTGGGTTTTAATCATTGCTTACCGCCCATATAGATGATGAAACTCGTATTCAGGAGAATATTATGACAAATACCATTCAGCAGGTCGCGATTGTTACTGGTGCATCACGGGGTATTGGTGCGGCAATAGCCGAGCGTTTGGCTCAGGAAGGCTACACTGTCTTGATCAATTACTCTCGGGCTGATGATGAAGCCGAAGCTTTGGTGCGTAAAATTCAACAAGCGGGTGGCAATGCATTGAGTGCCAAAGGCGATATTAGCGATCCCGCCGCCGTAGCTCAATTGTTTACCAAAGCTGAAACCGCCTTCGGTGGAGTTGATGTATTAGTCAATAATGCCGGTATTATGTCACTCAGCACGGTTGCCGACAGCGACGATGAACATTTTGACCGCCAAATTGCCATTAACTTGAAAGGGAGCTTCAACGGCATGCGAGAAGCGGCGAGACGGCTCAGAAATGGCGGCCGAATTGTTAATTTCTCAACCAGTGTTGTGGGCTTAAAGTTGGAAAAATATGCTGTTTATGCTGCCACCAAAGCTGCGGTTGAAACGATGACGGCAATTCTGGCAAAAGAGCTGCGAGGTCGCGATATTACTGTCAATGCTGTGGCACCCGGGCCGACCGCGACTGATCTTTTCCTTAACGGAAAATCCGCTGAACTGATTGAAAAAATGGCGAAAATGGCACCATTAGAAAGATTGGGCACACCAGAGGACATTGCCGCGGCTGTGGCATTTTTAGTCGGAAAAGACGGCGGCTGGATCAATGGGCAAGTGTTGCGTGCTAACGGTGGGCTGATTTAACACTATTGTGCGAAGGCGTGGCGGGGCCAGGGAACGCCCCTGAAAGATAAGGAATAATAATTAATTGGGCTGCTATAAAAGTGTGGACTGTCATAAAAGCGTCATTCGCCTGTTCTAGTATCCGTTGTAACCAATCAATACAAATTGTATTACTGTTTTACAACAAGGAACTCTACTGATGCAGAACCGCGTATCCACTTTGTCCGGCATAGCGTTATCCACCCTGATACTGAGCAGCTCTCTGTTCGCCCCCAATGCTATTGCCGCCGCCACCGGTTTATACGATCGCAGCGCCCATGGTGATGTCACTCAATTTGGTGGTGCTCGCCGTTTAACTGAAGATCAAACTCAGGCTCTTCGTGATTCGCTGTCCAACAAAACAGTAAAAAATGTCATTTTACTGATTGGCGATGGGATGGGTGACTCAGAGATAACCTCGGCACGTAACTATGCTATGGGCGCGGGTGGTTTCTTCAAAGGGATTGATGCATTGCCGTTGACCGGACAATACACGCACTATTCATTAGATAAGAAAACCCAGAAACCAGATTATGTGACTGACTCGGCCGCGTCTGCTACTGCATGGTCTTCAGGTGTGAAAACCTATAATGGCGCTCTGGGTGTCGATGTATTTGGGAAAGATCACGTCACCCTACTGGAATTGGCTAAAAAAGCAGGTAAAGCTACTGGTAACGTTTCAACGGCGGAACTGCAAGATGCAACGCCTGCGGCACAATTTGCTCATGTTACTGGCCGCAAATGTTACGGCCCGGAAGAAACCAGTGAGAAGTGCAGCACTAATGCGCTGGAGAATGGAGGTCGTGGTTCCATCACCGAGCAAATGATTGAAGGGCGCGCCGATGTCACCTTGGGCGGCGGATCAAAATCATTCAGCCAGTTGGCTAAAGCGGGTGAATGGAAAGATAAATCTTTGCGGGATCAGGCACTGGCTCGCGGTTATGTGATTGTCGAAAACCTGGATGATTTGAATGCCATCAAACAAGCAGACCAACAAAAACCACTGTTGGGGTTATTCAGTTCTGGCAACATGCCGGTACGTTGGCAGGGGCCTAAAGCCTCTTATCACGGCAATATAGATAAGCCGCCTGTGGTTTGTGAAAATAACGCTGAGCGAACTCAGGGCACGCCCACCTTGGCCGTCATGACCGAAAAGGCCATTGACCTGCTCAAAACCAACAAAAATGGCTTCTTCTTACAAGTCGAAGGGGCATCAATCGATAAACAAGATCACGCTGCTAACCCTTGCGGCCAGTTTGGCGAAACCGTCGATTTGGACGAAGCAGTGCAAAAAGCATTAGAATTTGCCCGCGCAGATGGCAACACACTGGTTATCGTGACCGCAGACCATGCCCATTCCAGTCAAATTATTGAGGCTGATGCCAAAGCTCCGGGCCTGACCCAAGCTCTAACCACCAAAGATGGTGTAATAATGGCTATCAGTTATGGCAACTCAGAAGATGATTCTCAAGGGCATACCGGTACACAATTGCGCATTGCCGCTTACGGCCCACATGCTGCGAATGTTGTTGGTCTGACAGACCAAACTGACCTGTTCTTTACCATGCGCGATGCCATGGCAATTAAATAAATATCCGAACTTGTTGCTGAGAATCCCGGTGCAGTAGTGGCCGGGATTTTTTATTTCTAAACGTTGCCTCAACTTTCCGCACCACTAGTGAACCTTCATTTACATCACTGTCGCTTACCAATTGTTATAATTATAACATTATATTTGCTCTGGTTAAGGCCGTCACTCGGCAGATCTCACTTTCATTGATGCGATCATTGTCACATACATAACATTTCCTCCCTGTTAATGTTATTGCAATAACATTGAATGATAAAAAAATAGCATAGAGGAATGGACAATGGATATTGCAGTCATTGGCTCGAACATGGTTGATCTGATTACCTACATTGATGACATGCCACAAGTCGGGGAAACATTGGAAGCACCTGATTTTGAAATCGGGTGCGGGGGGAAAGGGGCAAATCAGGCAGTCGCAGCGGCCAGATTAGGTGCCAATGTCATGATGGTTACCTGCGTAGGAGATGATCTTTTTGCTGAAAATACCATTAGAAATCTGCAACAAGCGGGGGTGAATACCCAGCATGTTAAAGCTGTAGCCGGAACTTCCAGTGGTGTGGCTCCGATTTTTGTCGATAAGTCGTCACAAAATCGCATTTTGATTATTAAAGGTGCCAACAACCATCTATTACCAGCAGATGTTGACGCCGCCGCAGATGTCTTAAAAACCTGCCAACTGATTATCTTACAACTCGAGATCCCGCTGGAAACTGTTTACGCAGCCATTGATTTTGCGAGACAGAATAATATTAAAGTTATTCTTAATCCGGCTCCAGCCTCCAAAGCATTGGATATCGGCTACGCCTGCCAATGCGAATTCTTTATGCCAAATGAAACAGAACTGGCCATTCTGACAGGAATGCCAGTAGACAGTCTGGATAATATCTATCGGGCAGGGCGTAGTTTGTTGGATAAAGGCCTGCATAATCTGATTATTACTTTAGGGCATCGTGGCTCGTTATGGATGCATGGCGAAGAAATTCATCATGTTCCACCGGTCAGTGTTCACGCCATAGATACCAGCGGTGCGGGGGATGCTTTCATTGGGTGTTTTGCTCATGAATATGTCTTGCATGGCGATATATTAAAAGCCATGGAAATGGCATCAGCTTTTGCTGCATACAGTGTCACCGGTAAAGGAACGCAACGTTCTTACCCTGACGCGTCGCAATTTATTGATTTTTTAAAGACCCTACACCAAGGAAAATAAAATGCGCCTTAATACCGTTCAACTGCCCGATGGCTATTTAAATAAAACACCATTATTCCAGTTTATTTTGCTTTCCTGTTTATTCCCTCTTTGGGGATGCGCAGCCAGTCTGAATGATATTTTAATTACCCAATTTAAAAGCGTTTTTGCACTTAGCGATTTTGCCAGCGCACTGGTACAAAGTGCATTTTATGGTGGTTATTTTCTGATTGCTATTCCTGCATCATTAGTGATTAAAAAAAGCAGTTATAAAGTTGCTATATTGATTGGGCTAACACTTTATATTGTGGGCTGTACTCTGTTTTATCCGGCCTCTCATATGGCAACTTACACGATGTTTCTGGCGGCTATCTTCGCCATTGCCATTGGGTTAAGTTTCCTTGAAACAGCCGCGAATACTTACAGTTCAATGATTGGTCATAAAGACTATGCGACGTTGCGGCTCAATATCAGCCAGACGTTTTATCCCATTGGCGCATTGATGGGGATCGTGTTAGGGAAATATCTGGTATTCCAGGAAGGCGACAGTTTACAGAATCAAATGGCATCAATGACGCCAGAACAGATTCATGAATTCCGCCTCAGCATGTTAGAACACACATTAGAGCCTTATAAATATCTGATTTTTGTCCTGTTGTTGGTCATGCTGCTTTTTGTCATTACCCGTTATCCTCATTGCAAACCGCAAGGTGACAATAATAAAAAAGTGGCTCAACCTTCATTAAAAGAAACACTGAAATATCTGGCAGGAAACAGTCGCTTCAAAAAAGGCATTATGGCGCAGTTCCTCTATGTGGGAATGCAGGTTGCGGTATGGTCCTTTACTATTCGCTTAGCGTTGAATCTGGGCGCTTCTAATGAGCGAGATGCATCAAACTTTATGATTTACAGCTTTATCTGCTTCTTTATTGGTAAGTTTGTTGCCAACTTCCTGATGACTCGTTTTAAAGCTGAGAAAGTATTAATCGCCTATTCCATCTTAGGGGCGTTGACCCTGTTATATGTGGTATGTGTTCCTAACTTTACTGCAGTTTATGCGGCGGTATTTGTCAGTGTCCTGTTCGGGCCTTGCTGGGCGACTATTTACGCTGGCACTCTGGATACCGTGGATAATAAATATACCGAAGTTGCTGGGGCCATTATTGTCATGTCAATTGTGGGGGCCGCTGTCGTACCGGCATTGCAAGGCTTTGTCTCTGACCATCTGGGTTCAATGCAGCATGCTTTCGTGGTCTCATTATTGTGCTTTGTTTACGTAGGTTTCTATTTTTGGGGTGAACTGCGCAATAAGCAGCGAGTCAATGCGGCAACATTGGCAAATAATGAATCCTAATTAACCGGGGAGTAATCATAAATGACCGCCAAAATAATGCTGTTTCGTGAACAATTCAGCCGTCATGAGCAAGAAATTTATCACAGCGATAATTTTACTGTGACCAGTTTTAAATATGCATCAGGTATTGAAGCGTTAAAAATTACCAACTCACGAGGTTATGTCACTCTGTTACCTTATTACGGTCAGATGATTTGGGATGCAGAATTTGATGGTCACAATCTGAAAATGGATAACATGTTTTCTCAGCCTAAACGGGGGGAGAATATTGTCGATACTTACGGTTGTTTTGCTTTCCATTCAGGTCTGCTGCGCAACGGTTGCCCATCACCTGAGGACGACCATGTATTACATGGCGAAATGCCATGCGCAGACATGGATCAAGCCTGGTTACTGGTTGATGGTGATCGACTGGCACTGACAGGTAGTGTGGAATATGTAAAAGGTTTTGGTGACCACTATTGTGCTCAACCGCTAGTTCGGTTGACAGCGGATAGTGCACAATTCGATATTGAAATGAATGTCACAAACTTAGCCAGTATCGCTATGTCTCTCCAGTATATGTGTCATATGAATTACGCTTATATTCCAGGGGCCACTTTCCGACAAAATTTACCTGGCTCAGCTCTAAAACTACGTGAGACTGTGCCCGCACATGTTCATCCAACACCTCAATGGCTGCAATACACACAGCAATTACGGGAACGACCCGCGGGACTCACTGATTTAAATGAGCCTGAGTTTTATGATCCGGAAATTGTTTTCTTTGCCGATGATCTTTCACAATATATTGATAATGCCGAGTTCTTTATGCTGGCTCCGCAAGGACATCGGTTTGTAACACGTTTTTCAACTAAGCAGTTTAATTATGGTACTCGCTGGATACTGCATAATGGCGATCAGAAAGTGGCTGCTTTTATTTTACCGGCGACCTGTCGCCCTGAAGGTTATTTAGCCGCAAAAGAAAAGGGCACTTTGCAGATGTTATCACCGGGCGAAACCCGCCATTTTAGCGTAACCACTGGGGTGGTTTAATACCGATTGTTTTCTTTATTAAGGCGGGCAAGGAAGCCCGCCAGTTGTCATCACTAAAAACTAAAGCCGGCCATAAAACGTCATTCTGGCGCTTTCAGATAACGAAATATCGGGCTGTGCATTATAAGCTAAAACCACCAGCATTCGGGTGATATCACCCTGCGTCGGCGTCACGCGATGAATGGCATTTCTGCCGCGGAATAGGACTAAATCCCCCGGTTCAATGTGCAATGTTTTGGGCACGACTTGATGGTTTAATAGTGCTTCGACTCCGGAGTAATTCATCTCACCTTTATCGGCATCTCTCATCTCTTCAATATATTCAAACACGCCACCCGCCTGCGGTTTTTGTATTAATAAGGTGATGGCAAATGATGAATTATCAAAGTGCCAGCCTAATTCCTGACCTTGGCTGGCATAGTGTAAATTAATCGAAGAAAGAGAATCGGCATAGGGATAGAGCTGCTCTTCACCTAAGACGGCACAGAGAAAACCCTTAAAATCAATAGCGCCATAGAGTGTTCGCAGTGCAGAATCTGCGGGAATTTCCTCATCGGTAATACAGCCTTTTGATGAGATAATCAACCTATTCCGTGGGTGATCAGCGGCAAACTCCGGATCAGTTTTGGTCAGATAAACATTGTGTTGGTTAGCCGCGTAGTAAGCCAAATGCTTATGCTCAATACCTTCTTGCTTAATACTATTCAGGGCCTGTGGTAATAGAAAATTAGATAAAACCAAGGCACCGTAGGTTTCTAAGGTACTTTTGGATTGTGCAATGAATGCCGGGTCGTTGATCGGATGGGCAGTCATATCAATTATCTCAGCGAGTTTCTGCATATGTCCCCACAATTGTGTTAAATGTCACTTGGTTGCTACATCTAACTTGGTTGCCATATCTAACTATATAGGATTATTTGCAACCAGAATAATAATAAAATGTTATCGTCAGGTTGAGTTTAGCTATGGAGAAGGGAGTGAAGTATAAATATCTTTGCTAGCTGAATGCATAATGAACTGGCATAATTGGTTTATGACCGTTTGGGCACGCTTTCTGCCGGGTGCGCCGTTATTAAAATAAAATACGACTTATTATTTAACCTATAAATTGGACTTAAGTGCAATTTATAGGATACCTCTGTGGTTTTTACGGCGCTTAATTGGTGTAAAGAGTATCTGTAAGAAGAATTATTTATTAAAAATTGCCCTTAAAGGCAGAATAAAAATTATTATTTTAAGATAGGGGCATATAAACCATCGTGGCTAAGAGAAAATCTACTGGTACCGTCTGGGTTGTCCTACTGATCGTGGCTTTAGGGCTGATGACCGGGATCCCAAGAGAGGCGTGGATTGCACTGAGTGCGGCTATCTTATGCATGTTTTTTGTCTGGCAGAATCTTAGAGGAACCAAGCGGCCCGCAATTCCGTCGATTAATACCGATATGCAAAAAACCGCGGCGGTTCCGGATCTGGGCGATTATCAAATAGCTCCTTCGCAATTGGAATCAGAACAAACCATTGCCCCAGATGAAGCCAATAAGAAACCCACTGTTGATGAAGCAAAAAAAACCAAGGAAAAACAGCCTGATGTATCGCGAGGTTCTTTAGCTCGAGCATCATGGCTACGCCCTGGGGAGTTGGCGGTGGTTGCCGGAATAAACTTACCCGATGGTATGATTTATATTGGTAATAAATACAAAAGTAACCGCACCGGTGCAGAGCCAGCATTTATTAACCCATCAATGGATGTCGCGACAGAAGAAATAGATATCTCATTGCCGCTTATTGATAGTACACCGGATTACTCGACTTGTTCGCCTGAAGCGAGAAGAGGGTATTTACAGTGGTTAGCCGAAGGGCGCAAATCTCCCACCGCAGATATTGGCTATATTTTCTTATTTTTCTATGGCTTAGAGCATCGCGTACTCATTGACGCGGCTATCGACCCAATAGCAAAGAAAGAACTTCCTATTATTGAGGCTGAAATTAATCGCCTGCTAAATATTTATGGAAAAAATAACGCATTTAATCATTATGCACAGAATTTATTAGTTTATATTTCCCGAGTGAATATAGATGAGAAACTCTATCTCTCCGCGCCACCTGCAACTCGCGAAGCTTCAACTGAACTGCCGCTAGCTTTATTGGTTGGGTTGGGGCAATTAGCCCTTGATCAGAAACCACTCCCGGCACCATGGGCACTCGCATGGGGAGAGGCTGACCCGGCTATTAACCAAAATATCTCCATGGCACATTGTGCGGATGTTTTTGCTACTCTGTTCTGTCAGCGTTATCAGGAGCAGTATGGCGACGGATTTTTATTACCGGTTAATAAAACCAAGTTGCAAATATTCTATCGCCCAGCGTCAGCGGGTTTGATGGGGCAAGAGTTCTTCCAACAAATTGCCGATCTGCCCAATGTTGCTGTGTGTAAAGCGCATCGCGATAAGCTGCGAGCACTATTTGAAGCATGCCAACAAGAGCTTGATATTTATAACCGCTTTGCCAGTGTTAATCCGAAGAAAAAAATGTCACTGGAAGGGCAGTTATTAATGCCGGAGGCATTGTGGTCTGTGGCATTAAAAACTGAATTAGAGAATATCAAAGCCCGGGTCGGTTATGGGTTATTGATGGTCACATTGGGTGAGTTGTTTCTTCAACTCAGTACGGCCTGTGGCACCAAGCCATTAGAGCGCTTATCGCGCAGCCATGTTATGGCATTAACTTATGCATTAGCTTCTTTGCAAGTGGGTATTGAGCCTGATGTCCGGGCAGATAATCGTACCCCTGTATTACAAGATGCTGTTGCATTGTTTCCTATTGAATCGCTGGTTGCGGAGTCGGCAACCTTTGATACCTACCGTGTCACGATGCTGACTGTCGAACTTGCCTGTGCTGCGGTGATGTTTGATGGAAGTATCGCTGAACCTGAATCGCTAATATTGACCCGACACATTGATGCCTGGGGCTTCCTGAGCCCTGGTCAACGGATGCGCCTAAAGGCCTATTTGCAACCAGGTATTCGGAAAAGTAATACATTGCTGGCGCTGAAAAATAACTTAGAGCCGCTTTCACTGGAAAATCGCCGAATTATAGCGCGGTTCCTGGCTCACTTGATTCAGGTCGAAGGCACTATTACACCACCAGAAGTGAAGTTCCTTGAACGGGTATATAAACGTTTTGGTCTGGACAGTAAATTGGTTTATGCCGATCTTGATAGCCGTGCAACGCCAATGACATTAAGTCTACCTTCGGCGGCAATTGATGTAGTGACTGATGTCGATCGCGTTAATCTGTTGAAAAAAGAAAGTCAGGAGTTGGTAACATTACTTGAGGATCTGTTTGTTACGCCAACGGCTGCGGTACAAACCACGGAAGAAATTAATCCGCGTTCGATGGCCGCAATTACCGCTAATTTGGCTGATAGCGTGGTGACATTGTTAAAATTACTGATTTCACGTGATGCTTGGGAACGTGAAAAATTGCTGGATATCGCCGCTGATATGGAAGTTAAACTTGAAGACGCGCTGGTTGAAATTAACCGTAAGGTATTAGCTGCGTTTGATACCCCGTTAATTACCGGTGATGCCACTATTACAATAGATCGTGATATATCCGCTGCGCTGTTGTTATGAACAGTATCTAAAATACGCCTGGCTTGAGCTGGGCCGCAATACTCGCTACCATAGCGCGCCTAATAATGCCAAAAGTCAGAGAGACAATAGTAATGAAATACCAATGGATACTGTTCGATGCGGATGAAACTCTATTCCACTTTGATGCTTATCAAGGGCTAAAGCTGATGTTCTCGCGCTTTAATGTGGATTTCTCCGTACAAGATTTCGACCATTATCAGTTGGTTAACAAACCGCTCTGGGTAGATTATCAGGACGGTAAAATATCGGCAGCCGAATTACAACGCACACGTTTTGAGATGTGGGCTGAAAAGCTGGGTGTGACGGCAACTCGCCTGAACAGCGAGTTTTTAATTGCTATGGCCGACATCTGTTCACTGTTACCTGGTGCGCGTGAGTTAGTCGATGCCTTAAGCGGTAAAGTGAATATGGGCATCATTACTAATGGTTTCACCGAATTGCAGACTATCCGATTGGAGAGAACCGGGTTAAAAAATATTTTTTCTCCGCTGATTATCTCAGAGCAAGTCGGTGTAGCTAAACCCGATGTTGCTATATTTGAGCATGCATTCAATTTAATGAATAACCCAGCGAAAGAAAATATTTTGATGGTGGGAGATAACCTCCATTCGGATATTCAGGGAGGTATCAATGCAGGTATTGATACTTGCTGGCTTAATACTAGTGGCGCAGTGGTAGATGATAATATTGCACCACGTTATCAAGTCAGTTCACTGGCCGAATTACAAAAATTATTGTTGGCATAATTTAACGCGATTTCATGAAATAAGGGCGGTTAACGATATATTGTCGATACCGCCCTTATTATTTTCTCCATACCAGCCGTTGCGCCGGCCAGTATGGGTAAATGCGAATGCGCTATTACCGTTGATTAGCGACTAAGTCTTCAACTTGATCAAAAATAGGCATTTCTGAGTCAAAACGGCAAACCTGAAGTACGTCTTCGAGTTTTTCCAGTTGGCTTATCATTTGCTGCAAACGCTGGTCATCTAATACCTGCAACCAAATACGGCTCTCTTCGCCGCCAGCCAGTGGCATACACAATATCCCGTCAACGTTAAAGGCGCGGCGGGCAAATAAACCACAGATATGGGACATGACCCCAGGGTGGTTGCGTACTGTTAACAATAGCGTGACGCGTGCAGAAGAGACGAGTTGACCAGTCATATTATTCACCTCCAATCATATCGATATTTGCCGCACCCGGCGGCACCATTGGATATACCTTTTCATCTACATCAATCAGAGCATGAATAAGTACCGGGCCAGGGCGATTTAATGCCTCATGCAATGCGCTATAAGGATCACTGGCAGTATTGAGGTCACAAGTTGAGAAACCAAATCCTTCTGCAATATGAATAAAATTAGTGCGATAAGGGTAGTCTGCGGCAAAAATTCGCTTACCGAAGAACAGGTCTTGTTGCTGATGGACTAACCCGAGTGACTGGTTATTCATCAAAATAATCTTAACGTTAAGTTGCTCTTCCGCAGCCGTCGCCATCTCTTGAATATTCATCATCAGGCTGCCATCACCGGAAAAACACACTACTTTTGCTTGCGGTTTGGCCAGTGCGGCACCAATTGCCGCGGGTAAACCAAACCCCATAGTGCCCAGCCCACCGGAGGTTAACCACTGGCGGGGGCGATGCAGAGGATAGGCCTGAGCCACCCACATCTGATGCTGACCGACATCGGTGGTAATAATGGTTTCATCATCCAATGCGGCGGCGGCGGCACGAATCAAACCATAGTGGCACAGTGGATTTTCGCTGTTGGGCTGATTGAATGGGAATTCGCGCTGCATATCGCTAACCTTGCTACGCCATTCACTGCGCGTTTGTGTTTCGATCAAGGGTAGCAAGTGAGTTAATACCTGCTTGATATCCGCATTCATCGCCAAATGTGGCCGGCGAATTTTACCCAGTTCAGCCGGGTCAATATCAATATGAATGATACTGGCATCAGGGCAGAACTGTTCGGCTTTTCCGATAGCCCGATCATCAAATCGCGCACCGAGCACAATCAATAAATCCGCTTGTTGCATGATGAGATTGGTGGATCGCGCGGCATGCATACCTAACATACCTAATGATAATGGATGGTCAACCGGCATGGTGCCTAATGCCATTAGTGTCATGGTGGTGGGCAAACCGGCTTGTTCGGCCAGTTGTATAGCTTGCTCATGAGCTTCAGAACTGACGATTCCGCCGCCAAGATAGAGCACCGGCCGCGCAGCGCTGTTGATCATTTGCGCGACGGTTGCAATGGCAATAGGGTCAATCGGGCAGGGCTTATCGGCGAAGCCTGGCTCCGGCAGGTTATCAAGCTCGATTTCCGCCGTTTGTACATCTTTGGGAATATCAATCCATACCGGGCCGGGGCGGCCAGATTGTGCAATGCGAAATGCCGCCGGGATGACTCGTGTCAATTCGCTGATATCACGCACCAGATAATTGTGTTTGGTTATAGGGATCGATATGCCGTAGGTATCGACTTCCTGGAATGCGTCAGTACCAATCATTGAGGATGATACTTGTCCGGTGATGCAAACTAGGGGAATCGAATCTAGCTTGGCATCGGCGATTGCGGTAACCAAATTGGTCGCACCTGGGCCACTGGATGCCAAACAGACCGCAGTTTGTCCTGAGGCTCGGGCCATGCCCTGAGCCATAAAACCTGCGCCTTGCTCATGCCGCGCCAGTACATGGCGGATAATGCGACTTTGCCCCAGAGCATCATACAGCGGAAGCGCGGCTCCACCTGGAATGCCCGCAACAGTGGTAATGCCTTGCTGTTCCAGCAAACGAACTATTAATTGGGCGCCTGTATAACGCATGGTTATATCCTTCATCAGGGCCGGTAGCTAACAGAGTGGGGCTAAAAAGAAACCCCGCTCGGCTGGCGCCGGCGGGGTTTGGGAATCTTTCTGGATTCGGTACCCGTTACGGCGCGCTGCCGACCACTACCACCACCACGCGCACGACGACTACCGCGTCAACATGCGCGGCGTTTAGTAGAGCGAAATGGGCAGTGGAATAGTTCACGGGGTATCTCATCAATAAATGTTGTAAGTGTAATAAGTAAAATAAGTGTAGTGAGCCTTAAGAGATAAACACGCTTTTATAAAAGGTACAAGAGCGGCGAATAGCCAGAATGCAAAAATCGAAGATTGATCACAAAGTGATGCAAGATGATATCAAGTGAGTCAGTATTTAATTAACTGAAAAATAAAGGAGAACTCATTTCAGATAAAAAACCTTCCCAGAATTGCACTGGGAAGGGCGAAAAATAGGTTACAGCACCGCTATTGGCTGGATGGGTTTTAATATGGCAGCTAATTGTGCTTGATGCTGCTCGCTGATTTCACTGCTGGCGGAATAACCCTCATTGTGAATAATCATTTCACCTAAGCCTACCAACCAATCATAAATATAAAATGCCGTATTATTGGTGGGTGTGGGGGCCAATTTGGTCAGCCTTTGTGCTGCGCCTACCGGTGTTGCGGATGTCGGGATGCGCGCAAAAATCTTATAACCCCGGTTAATGCGGCTATCTGGCCGTTGAGTTTCACTGATTTGTAGGAATCCGAGCCAGGCCACGAAATCACCCAACACCGTCAGGGCGCGAGAGACTTGACGATCGGCCTTAGTGTCGCGATGCAAACTGATTTGCTCATTGTCAGCCAGTATTTTAACCAATTGCCCGGTGACATCTAATCGAATGCTGGCGGTTATTAACTCAGCGACTAGCAACTCAATAGTCGGTTTGGTGATCCCCAATAACTCAATGAGCGGCCCGTTATCGGGTAACTGCCGTAGGTGATTAACCCAGTAGCGTTGCACATTCGCGGCATATTGAGTTTCATCATCCCCACCAGACTGCATAGCAGTTGGCGTCGGTTGTTCTGGTGATAAAGATGCGTCGCTAAACAAGTCAATATCAATGCCAATACTGAACGGATCGTGATGACTGTCACCAGCGGTTATCAGCTCAGCAACCCGATTTTGTTGTTGCAAATACAAAGCCCGCAACTCATCGTGCGCAGGTAATAATCGCTCCAGCAACTCACCATGCAGGCCGGTTCGGGTTTGCAGTGCTTTAAGCAACGTTTCTGCGATGCGCTGCTTTTGTTGTGATTCATTGGTGACTGGCTGATACCAACTGGCCAGCATGTTCTCAGTCAATTCGCGTTGCAGTTCATTAAGCTGCTCGGTGATGCGTTCGGCCTTAATATCACGGCGAATTTCTTGTGTCAGATAACTCACCATGCGTTCTATGCCGCGAGTATCCAATGCCAGCAAGGTACCCCAACTGCTATCACCGGGCTGACCAACATAGCGCTGTACCGCTTCGTCATGGTTTTTTGCACCATCTGAAGCTTTTGCGCCATTAGAAGCAATACGCTGGTCGAAAGGTGTTAGCGCCCAGATAAGGCCAGGATTACGGCGCGAACGCACTTGGGCATTTTCGCCCTGAGACTGTTTAACCCAATAATCCAGTGACTTACCCGCAGTTTTAACGTCGCTACGGTGACTCACGGCATTGCAGACCAACAGCATATTGATTTGTTGCCTCTCCGTATAACGCTCAAGGAGATAGGCGTTTTTTGCCCATGATAACGACGACGCCAGCGCATAGGGCGAATGCGATAATTGCGTTGGCGTATCGAATTCATCACCAAAATCAGGAAAATCTAATAATTCTACCGATTCGAATACATTTTCAGTGGCAGACATCCGTAATGGGATCTGTAGTTCCACTGCTAAAAATGTTAACTCAGCTAGTGACAATGTCACCGATTTTCCGGCAAGAGTTTCTTTCAAGGGTAGTACTTGAATCTGAGTATCAGCAGGGGTGTTCAGATCATTGAGCGTGGCGACATTCATAATGCCGTTGGCAGGCAACAACATGTCGTCGACTAACACACTTAGCGGGGCCAGTAATTGTGGTGCGCTATCCAGATGCTGTAATGTATAGGCAAAATGACGATAAGCATCCGTCAATGGCTGCGATTCGGCCCACAGCAGCGAAAATAAACTAGCCCGATCATCAATTCGTAAATAAGGTGCCAATTCAATGGCGACCGGCCAGAAGTGCGCTTCCAATCTCTTTTGGCGCGGTGCATCATGGCGAACCAGATAATCCCAAAGGCTAATGACATCATCAGGGGTTATCCCGGCAATCGCAGTCTGTTGCTTGCGCAGCGTCAATTGCTGGAGATGATCGGTAATATGTTGCTCACTCAGTGAGTGCTGCACCACGTCTTGCTGACTATCGCGCAGATACGCGCCCACCACTATTTTGACCAGTTCAATTTCATTCAGTAGCGAAAGTTGTACTGGATAAGTTTCATGATTGATAGCCACCTGGTGGCTAAATCGCGTCACCAGACCACTGGCTTGGTAGCCGGGTTTAATTTGCTGCCAAAAGTTAAGTGTCTTTCCCGCCAGGGTGGTTTCCAACTGACCGTTTTCATCGGCAATCAGCGCTGAAATCAAATGCTGTTTTCCGGCAGGAGATTGTCCAAAAAAGCCAATACTCATTGGTGTTAATGACATTTCAGCCAGATGGCGTGCCTTATTACGCTGGCGACGCAGTTTGACGGTCAGTTGATCAGCTTCAATATCCAAACGAATGGCATGTTGGCGCGTATTGTTAATCCAATCAATCGTCTGATCAATGCCTTGTGTAACCTGTTGCAACTGGCTATTGAGCTGTCGGCTGGTTAATGATTTCATTTTTTAAATACGCTCCCACTATCAATCCAATAATGGGTTGATGCTGAACCATTGCTGGCTAGTGTGTTTAATTTAAGACGCAGATGATGTAGTGGAACACGGCTGCCATCTTGCAGTACCGCATCAGCTATCTCAAAACGTTCCGGGCTACTGTTTTTATCAAAGCCAGTTTTGTCAAAGCCAGTTTTGTCATCACCTTTGACGAGTTTCAATCTGACATACAAGGCACCGTCTCCAGCAACTTTACGCGCCAGTTCTTGATCGACAATCGATAAGGTATAGAGCGGGGATGCTTGCCAGCGGTCATTATCAAGCTGGCGGAACCCCAGACATGATGTGCCTCTGACCTGAAAGCGCACGTCAGATGGCAGGGTAAAATCCGTACTATCAAGATCGATATCGCGATAGTAGACATTTTCATCGGTCAGGGCATCATTGCTGTCCAGCATGCCAAGATAGCGGATGGTCGAATAAGGCTGGAAGTCACCGGCTTTGAAGTAAAAACCGGCTAGCCGTAAATCGAGTGACAACAAACACAGCATTGCCCCCACCGCAGCGGTGGATTTAGGATTATCGATTCGGCCCTGTTTGTTAAATGGATACCAATCGTTGGTATGGTATCCATCCAGCGAAAGAATACGGTTATTCGGCAGCGGCTGTAAGTGGCGGAATAGGGCCTGAATGCCTGGGAAGCGCGAAGGGCGCCCCGTCAATAACAACACATCGCAACTGTAGAGCGATACCACTTCGGACAGCGAACGCAGGTTTTGAGTAATACTCATCCGGTTAGATAAAAACTCGCCGTGCAATTTACTTAATTTCAATACCAGCGGCACCTGCAAGATATCAAATGCCCCAGCATCGGCGGCCAGTTCACGCTGAACTTCGCTGTTAATGTATTCCAACACCTTCGATGTTGGTTGCTGCGATAATAGCTCACCAAAGCTGGCGTCGATCTCTGCGTTGGTATCCAGTGGGTCAAAGCTTTCATAAGCTTCCAAAATAGCTCGGCCTACTGGCATAAATATCTGTAAGGTGGCTTGCTGACGTAACGCCGATTGCCCATCCATTCGGCCATCATTACCGAACAGCCTATCCATCAGCGCATCAGTATTGGCAATAGCAACTTTCTTCAGCCGAGCCTGTAGGGCTGGCAAAATATAGAGCTGAATAACATCCAGCAAAATATCGTCACCCGCGACTTTAAACCCCTCGCGGAACAGTAGACGCGGGCTGATTTTGACATTATTGCCCATACCATCATCCAACCAGTATTGCGTAATGGCTAGATCCGTGGTGCCGCCACCAATATCAATTGAGGCGATTCGTAAGGTTTTCCCTGCGGTTTCGCCCGACTCCAGTTGCTTGTCTGGCCGTGCCATGCTGGCAAAAAACGCGGCAGTACGCCCACCGAAGTTAACCTGGGTTTCGTTATACAGATAAACCATCTGACCACAGGTGGCTTCATCCCATTCCATCTGAACCGTCGGCACCAAGACCAGGCTTTTAGCGCGGTCTTGCTCAGAGACCTGTTTTTGCTCAAAGATAAAATTATCATCTGCTGGATGCCAACCCATGGATTTCCACACCAGTGCAATAGCTTCATTCATCCGACGGCGGAAAATCTCCCGCTCGGGTTTGGGCATGGCTGACGGCAGAGTGAGAATAATGGCCCGCAGCTGGCGCGGGGCGTTGGCATGAGTCATTTTCAAGCGCTGTGCTGCGCTGTTTATTTGCATCAGCGCCTGTGCCAGTAGCTCCGATAACATAAATGTCATCAATGAACTACGGCTATAATGTGGCGAAAATACTGGCAGCCGCTCATCAACTGGCACGCTGTACAGGGGCTGGCCGTCATCATTCACCAGATGGGTCAGCGGCAATGCGGTGGCTAAGGGTTCATGTAGTTGCGCAGTTTGCGTTTCATTGAAACGCCAGCCTGGGGCATAGGTTTCTTCATCCCACAAATAGCGGCGTGGGCTAGAAATACCGGTAGAACCTTCGGTACCCAATCGGTGCAGCGCCATACGGCTGGCTTCATTACCGACACGAGTAATAGACGGCCAGACAAAAGCATCATCACGGCCACTTTCTACTGAAAAATTCTGTTTACCGAACTTAGCTTGAGCGAACTCAACCCGGCTCTCAAACAACTCATTATAAAGGTGGTGAGGCTCACTCAAATCGCGGATTTGTAATTCATAGGTTTGTTTCAGACCATGGCTTTCGTCGCTACTGTCTTCCACCAAAATACCGCAGGTATGAGAGTTACCGACATCAAGAATAAGGTCGACATTCACTGCGGGTTCTTGCAGGGTGCTGGTATTGATTTTGATCTCTGGCACACCCACTTGGCTGCCCAGTAATTCCAGTAAATTAAGATAGTGGGCTTGATATTCAAACTCGCGCAGCGATGCACTAATATGGCGAGCGGTGCGTTCTTCTTGCTCAGAGGCTTGCTGAATAAAGACTTCGCGTAACCAGCCATCCACCCAGGTCAAATCAAGAAATTCGGCTAATTCTTCATTATGGTATGCCAGCGCGAAACTTAATCCGGTTTTGATATCGTTTTCATTGGGCGCGAGATATTCGTTAGCATGACCTTCAGCGTAAACCTTGGTATCAAAAGCAAGGGTAACCCGTAAGGTATTGCCATCTTGATCAGGGCTATCCAACACTAAAATTTGTACTCTGGCCCAATTATCCGGCCCATTAGTGAAGCTGCGCGGGGGATTAAAACGCAGGAACGGTAGGGGGAGCCAAATTTTATTCAGCAGCTTAAGTGACTGTTCCAGCGGGAAGCTAAATTCCGGTTTTACAATCTCAGGGGCCGCGCCCGGTACCATCAGTGAATATTTGCCATTATGTTCATGGTAATTCAGCCGTAATAGCGGGCCATTGGCACTTTTGCGTACAAATTTATTCGGCAATTCGCTATCAAATTCAGGTTTTAATGCGAAGTCCAAAAACTGGATGCCACTATTCTGAATCAGCGAAATTTTCTGTTTATAGTCAGTGATCGTTGCCAGCATAATATTATTTAGTCTCGCGCTTCATCGTCATTGGAAGTGTGGTATTGGCATCATAACGGCCTTTGCAATCAGCAATACCGGTAAGACCTTGCTTACAGACGATCTCAGGCATTTGATATTTTGAACCATCACTACACTGCGCCCTATAGCGGCTGTTAATCACCAAATTCCCCGACTTCATGAGTCCGGCGGTAATATTGGCCTGACAGGTGACGTTGTCACCGTGGGTAATTTTTACCGTGCCTTTACCATTCTTAATCTGATATTTCAGGCTCGGTGCTCTACCGGTCTGGGCGGCTTTAATATCGGGGCTGACGCGCCAGTTGCCATTAAGGAAGGCGGTCGAACCCACCTTGACCGCATCGAACGGGAGGATCAGCGCACTCTTGCTCTGTGCGGCAGTTAACTCTGGTGCAGCAACCGGCTGTTCTACTACGACAGGTGCCGGGGGAACAATAGTGGCATGTTCTAGCGGGAGTTTTGGCTCCAACTGCGGCTGAGTCATCTTGATAATCGGTGTGCTGGCTTCAGGCTCGGCTTTATCTTTAACTGCCTTATCTTCAGCCACCTTATCTTTAGTCACCGCAGGCTTAACCTCTGGAGCCGCTGAAGCACTTTCCGGTATTCCGCCACTGAATTGCACGAATAAGGCGATAATTAATGCCACAACGGGCAATGCCCAGCTAAAGCGCAGCCAACGAGGTGTCTTTTTCTCAGGCAGCGACGGCGGTGCGGGTTCTGGCGTCGGCTCGATGGCTGGCGCAATGTCGACTGGCGGTAGTGGTTCGCTAATCGCGGCAACCGGCGGCGCGACCGGTGCAGGTGGTGCAACGCTCAGTGGTGAGAACGTCGGCTCAATAGCTTCAGCCGTTTGTCGTAAGCAATCGAGTGGGTCAGTTCGTGTTTTCTGATCCTGACTGACAAATCCCCAAAAAGTCAGTACCGGTTTGCCTGCCACTAGATAAACATGATTCTGATCGGGAAATTGCAGGGTTTTGGCCAGTAACACACCGAATAACCGCTGAGCGGCTTTATCTGATTTTTGGGCACGCTGACATAAATCATTGGCACTGGAGAGGCAGGCAGACAGTTGTTTTATCGCGGATTTTCGCTCTGTGGTGCTGGCTGCAACCCAAGAGGTGACTTTACCTTCAATTGGCGCATACCAGTCAATACGGTCACCTTGTTCATTGAGCTGAGGGATCGCCAGGCAATCGGCAATCGGCTGCTGTTTCTTGAGACGCAATGCCTCTCTAATCTGAAGTGCAGCAGCATAAACCGGTTGTCCGTTTTCGCCCAACGCCAGAATATCGTCCAAACTACCACTGCGTAAAAATGATTTCGCCACGCAAAAAGACCTTTTCAAAGCAGAAAATAAAGTGTTATCTGCGACAGCGACTATTTTAAGATCAGCGAAGGGGAATCAAACGCGGGAATAAGTGGCAAAATGGGGCGTTGTTTACCAGTAAAGCGGGTTCTCAGGAGTTACCCTGCAACGAAACTGGTTTTTCCGTTACAGGGTATTATTGACTGACCCAAAGACAACAGACGTGACAACACCTTTTGCAATAGCAACATTTAATCAATTTTGGCACGGTAAAATAGGTTGGAACGCCGCATTAAGTCAGCTATATTTTTAATATAAATAAGTTACTTTATAAATAAGCTGTTTTATAAATAAGTTGTTTTATAAATAAAGTGTCATGTCAGACTCTCAACCTGTTTTGTTGTTTGTCTTCTGGCCACAATACCTGCGGTAATAAAAGTGAGCAGGGCGGAGAGCAAACCGGTAACAATCCAAAATATTGATAATGTATGGAAGTTATAAAGTGTTTTGCCTGCTTCTATCACGGAGGTTTTATCAATAATAACCCCAGTAATAAACTCACCTAACCCGGCACCAGCATAGCTGGCAATGCCAATCGTGCCCAGCGCTGCGCCGGCAGCCTTCTTGGATGAAATATCAACGGCAATCAAGCCGCCAAGAAAACAGGTTAATGCACCTATTGTGGCACCGAAAATAATCATCGCTAGTATATCGGTATAATGATTTCGAGGCATAAATATCATTAAGGCAAAACCAAACGTATTTAATAAACCTATTATTCCGGCCATAACACTGCGATTACGCGGAAAGAATTTGTCTGATAAAATACCGGCGATAATAGTGCCAAATATACCGGCGATAGCATTTACCCCGATGATGCCTGATGCTTCCAGCGTGGTATATTGTTTCGCTTGTTGCAGGAAGAAAATACCCCAAGAATTCACCGCATAGCGGTCGATATACATAAATGCTGAAGCTAATGCGAGTGTCCATAATGCCGGATTACGCAGTGACCAAAGTTGGCTTTTCAATACTGAGGTTTTCTCTTCAGCCACACTTTCTGGCTCATTTCGAATCACACTGATAGGCGGGTAGCTGGCGCTTTGTGGCGAGTCAGTCATAAACAGCAAAATCAGGACAATCCCAACCACGCCCAGCATGGCGGTGGTGAAATAACCAAACTGCCAGCCAAAACCGGCAATAACAGCAGCAATAACCATATAGGTGACAGCCTCACCAATATTGTGTGCCGTTGACCAAATGGAGTAAAACGTTCCCCGTTCTTTATCGCCATACCAACGGGCTAATGAAACCACACAAGGGCCAACTCCCATTGATTGCGCCCAGCCATTAATACCCCAAAATAGTGTCAGCAGTAGGGCATTGGTAGTGGTGCCCATCATAAAGTTCATACCGGCACTGAGCAGCAGCCCCAAACTCATAAACCGCACGACATTGGCATGGTCAGCAATAAAACCATTAACTAACTTACCGATGGCGTAACAGAAAAACAGCGCCGAACCAATCATGCCCAATTCGGTTGGGGTGATGCCAATTTCCACCAATGCACTCTTGGCGACGGTAAAAGAGAGACGGCAAACATAAAACATCACATAAGCCACCGTCATCGACAAAAACGTGCCCCAGCGTAGAGTGATAAACTTCTTCTCATTAAACACCCCTTGCGGGGCTATCGCCGGTGCAGCTTTAAAGAAAGCGAAAATACCAGACATAATTTCACTCCAAATAGCGGATAAGCAAAGTGCATGCTGATTAAGCATTCTCCCGAGATTCCGTAAGGGGAGCGATTCATCCTTAATATTGTTGTGAGTGTGTAGGGTACATAATCAGAATGATGTTGCTGTTCCAGACAGTAAGTTAGTAGTAAGTAAGTAAGTAAGTAAGTAAGTAAGTAGTAGGCACCGCCCACGACTTCGATCAGCTATGACTTCAATGGTTGTTTAACAAACTCAGTTAGTTGCTGATAAACCTGTGGGTTGGCCATCAAGACCACATTGCCTTTTTGCAGCCCGCCATCAGCCAAAAAGTTATTGGTTATGCCGCCGGCTTCACGTACCAGAACTATCCCTGGCAGGCTGTCCCACGCATTCATATGGGGCTCGTAGTAGCCAATCAACCGCCCGGCAGCCACCTGCGCGGTCATCAATGCGCCGGAACCACTGCGCATAAACATGCCTCCGGCATGCAGCAAATGGTTGAGGAAGGGTAGGAAATCCTCTGGCGTGACACGGTGTGAGGTGCCAACTCCCATCACTCCATCGCGTACATCTTTGCCCGGATGAACCTGGATAGGTTTACCATTGAGAAATGCACCGCCCCCCCGGCAGGCATGAAACAGTTCCTGATGATTGGGATCGTAAACCACACCAATAACCGGTTCGCCATCGACAATTACACCGACAGAAACACACCAGGTATGCAGCCCGTTCAGGAAGCAGGCAGTTCCATCTATCGGATCGACCACCCAGGTACAAGCGGCATTGGTATGACCGCCGCCGGTTTCTTCCCCCAAGAAATCATCCATTGGGAAGCGCTGTGCAATCATATTGCGGGTCAATGCTTCGACTTCGCGGTCAGCCATACTGACCACATCTTGCAAATCATTACCTTTGTGTTGTATCTCTAACTCTTGCCGTTGCTGGTAAAAACCGAATGCCATAAAACCAGCAGCTTTCGCGACATCACAGGCAAATTGATAACGGGAATCAATGTCCGTCGCGCTTAATCTGGTCATATCCAATACTCCTTGTTAATTTTGCACTCGTGTGCAAACAAAGAAACTTATGTAGCCGATAACAACTCTGCTACATGATAATGGCGATAATGAAAATATTATTCCGTGATCACTTGCACATAAAACAAATCATTCATTTTATGCTGATTGTCGAACAACCAATTCCACTGGAATGGTCTTTTGTACCGACGGTTGTTCAAAGCGACGAATGCGATTTACCAGTAAATTTACCGCAGTTTGCGCCAAACAGTCGGTATCTTGCCGGATAGTCGTTAATTGGTAGGCGGCGTAGGTTGCCTGTGGGATATCATCGAAACCGATGATTCGAATCGGTTGCTGGGGCAGATGGCGGTGTAAATAATCCATTGCGCCCATTGCCAGCATATCGGTGGCACAGAATAGCCCATCGAGATCAGGGCACTGTGCGACTAAGGCCGCAGCAGCATCCCAACCCGCTTCATAACCACCTCTCTCACAAAAAATGCTCGCGAGTGGTTGCCCGTGGGCTGTCAATGCTTGCTCAAACCCCTGATGGCGCTGGCGGGTACTGAAATTGTGGGCATTTTCACCAATAAACCCGGCGACAGTCACCCCCTGAGCTAACAAATGATGGGCCGCCAAGGTCGCACCTTGCGCATTATCACTGCAAACCTGGTCCGCTCCGTCCAGTTCGGTCTGGCGATTGATCAAGGTGACAGGGATTTTTCTGGCGAGATACTCTTCGGCTAACGAGAGGGGGGGAGCGCCAGAGGTTAGGATCACACCGGCCACATGGTAACTCAGTAACTCTCGTAGCTGAGGTTCCAATTGTTTGGGGTCATCGGCGTTCATCAACAGCGGCATAAACCCTTGAATCGCCAGATTATGAGCCAATGGAGCCAGCAATTTACTGCGAAATGGGTTATCAAAACCCGCTGTCACTAATCCGATAAAATTACTGCTGCCGGTTATCATTGAGCGCGCAATAATATTGACCTGATAGCCAAGTTCAGTTGCTGCCGCCTGAACGCGCTGGCGTGTTTTTTCTGAAACAGAGGCTCCGGGAGTAAAGGTGCGTGAAACCGCGGAACGAGACACACCCGCTAACCTGGCAACATCACTGGCGGTAACCCAACTGTTTTTTGCTTCGCTCATCTTACTGGCTCGGTATTGTTTTGCGGTGGGCGCTTGCGGCAAGTATACGTTTCTGTAGATGTTGAATCATTAGTATTTTCGCGCTAAGACATTTAGATTATCAAAACAGCAAATCAGATTGCTGACAAAGCCAACGGAAGGAAATACCGTGAATCAATCACAAGCGACAACTCATCTCTCGGCCGTTGAGGCAATAGAGAGGCTGGAGACATTATACGAGGCGGCGCTGAGCGCATTGCGTGATGCTATCAGCGCCTATATTCGCGATGGGGCTTTGCCTGATGTGGGTGACCGGGCGAAGGGCTTATTTTCATATCCACAGTTGAGTGTCAGTTGGGATGGCCGATTCCGCGATCATCAACGCACCAGGGCTTATGGCCGTTTTTCGCGCACCGGTCAATACAGCACCACTATCACTCGGCCGACATTATTCAAAGAATATCTGACTGAACAGCTGACATTACTCGAAAGTGAATACAATGCGGTGTTTGAAGTGACACCGTCACAACAAGAAATGCCGTATCCCTTTGTTATCGATGGCTCTGACCTGATTCTCGACCGCTCGATGACCGCAGGGCTGGCCCAACATTTCCCGACCACCGATTTGGCCAAAATCTGTGATGGCATCACTGACGGTATTGATATTGCCGGCGCAGATTTCCCACTATCGCATTTTGATGCGCTACGGACAGACTTTTCCCTGGCACGACTCAAACATTACACCGGTACACCGGCAGAACATATTCAGCCCTATATTCTATTTACCAATTACAGCCGCTATGTTGATGAGTTTGTCAGCTGGGCCTGTCAGCAGATCCTGGATCCCTCCAGCCCTTATAAGGCACTATCTTGCGCCGGTGGCAGTTACATCACCGCTGAAAATGCCGAGCCAGAGAAGACAACATCTGATTTGGCGTGGAAAAAATACCAAATGCCGGCCTATCATTTAATCGCAGAAAGCGGGCATGGCATCACGCTGGTGAATATTGGCGTCGGCCCCTCTAATGCCAAAACCATTTGTGACCATCTGGCGGTAATGCGGCCACATGCATGGCTGATGATCGGGCATTGCGGTGGTTTACGTGAAAGCCAGGCGATTGGCGATTATGTATTGGCTCATGCTTATTTGCGTGATGACCATGTGTTGGATGCGGTGCTGCCACCGGATATTCCGATCCCCAGTATTGCTGAAGTTCAACGGGCATTATATGACGCCACCAAAGCGGTGAGCGGTATGCCGGGGGTTGAAGTTAAACAACGGCTGCGTACCGGAACGGTCGTAACTTCCGACGATCGTAACTGGGAGCTGCGTTTCTCGGCTTCTGCACTGCGTTTTAGCTTAAGTCGTGCGGTGGCGGTTGATATGGAAAGTGCCACGATTGCGGCGCAAGGATATCGATTCAGGGTGCCTTACGGCACATTATTGTGTGTGTCAGATAAACCGTTGCATGGTGAAATCAAGCTGCCGGGGCAGGCGAATCACTTCTATGAAGGTGCCATTTCCGAGCACTTGCAGATTGGTATTCGGGCCATAGATTTGCTGCGCACGGAGGGTGACCAACTGCATTCCCGTAAATTGCGCACCTTTAACGAACCTCCTTTCCGTTAATATCACTGTTGTTGCCCCTCGCGACTGAGGGGTAACGCACTCGTTGCCTCCAACTGAGAAAACAAGCCAATAATGTGTTGTAACACCGGATCGGATTTTTGCGCCTTATGGATATGCGCATAAATATTAAGTTTACTGCTATCCAGAAACGCTGTTTTAACTGTTTTCAGCGGTAAAATTGCACACATTTGCCGGGCAAAGAGTGCCGGAGCAAACATCAGAGCATCAGAGTGAGCAGTATGTATCAACAGGTTGCTAAATGAGGTGCTGCGGTAAGTGCGGTGAACCGTATAAATATCATCGAATGCAACCAAATATTGTTCTTTTTCGACGGCGTCCTGCGGCAAGATCCACCCCAGTAACTCTTCAGCTTTTAGCTCTTCAAGGGTAATGGCTTCTTTGACCCGTGGATGGTCATGTCGGCATACCAATACCGAGTTGGACTGAAATAGCGGGTAGCGCTGAATGGCACTGTCATTTTCCAGACTAAAACCAATATCAATATCGATTTGCCGTCTTCTTAATAACTCAAGCCGTTTTTGCACTGAGGGTTGATTGGAGAGAAATTCATACGACAGCGAGTGACCCTGCGGGGGATTTTGCATCATGTAGCCAAGCAACCAGAATTCAACTAATGAACTGCTCCGTATCCTGAGGGTACGCATAGCAACACCTTGCTGGTTAAGCAGCGCGCTTTTATTGACCCCTGAATCCATCATTTCCAGTGCAGGTTTGAAAATTTTATATAATTCAAGTGTCAATGCGGTTGGCTGCATGCCAGCTCCGCCTCTAAACATAATCGGATCGTTGTAATGCCTTCTCAGTTTATTCAGCACCACACTGACGGCGGATGCACTCATATCCAGCCTTACCGCCGTTTGCGACACCGTTCCTGTTTCGACAATTGCGCATAAAACGCGGGTGAGATTCAAATCAAGTGAGCTATTCACGCAGGCTCCCAAATATTATTTGGCTAACTATCAGTATAGACAGCACTTTTTGATTTTCAAAAACTAACTTTTAGCTTTGACGATAGTAATTGATACTTACAGAGCCTAGATTTACCTCACGAACCTCATAAAGCGTTTTCAATTTATATTTTTCATCGGATTTTTCTGAAGAATTATAAATGCAATCCTAATGACTTATAGGGGGATTCGTAAGGATAATGCCGCTTATGAAAATAGAATATTTCAAATACCCACATAATAATTGTGGAATTAATGATGCCACTGAAAAGATCAATTTATTTTTTTATAGTGATTCTGATTTATTGGCATATTCCCTCAGCCAACTGGTTCAGAGCATCAGTGATATCGATTATGCTCATTTAATTAAAGTCAATTTCTTTCATGTAACAGTCATTGATGAAGCTGTAATCAACATGTTAAGAAGTAGCGTGAATAATGTCATTATATTCGATCTTGATAGTATGTTTTACACTGAGAAAATACATGTGATAAATGATCTTAAAAAAACCAATCACACCCTACAGTCAATTGCACTTTGTAACGATCAGGAGTTTTTAATTTATTATAGATTCTATTCATCTTTTTTTGAACTAGTCTTAAGAAAGAAGATTAGAATCAATGAATTGACTAAATATCTCGGTGCATTTATTGATGGATTTATCGCGCGACATGGCGAATTCTCACCAAGTGAATACGTTTCATCGAAACATTACTTTTATATGTTAACAGATAAAGAATCAGCCATTTTAAAGAAAATCCTGGCTGGAGAAACCAACAAGAAAATAGCCAATACATTATTTATCAGTGAGAAAACCGTCTGTAGTCATCGTTCAAAGATCTACTCGAAATTTGGTGTCAGAACATTATCTGAATTATATTCAAGATTAAAACATGAATCACTCATTGTTTAATTTCTTTAAGGTAAAGAAGCAGCAACAAACTTGGCGCTGACAAATTAAATAAAACTAACACTCATCAAATTTAATTAAATCTAAAAACCTCATTCCATCAATCGTGGGCGGAGCGTTGCTATCTATATTTCGGAGTTTATATGCATAAATTTTACCGCTTTATAAAAACTTTTATGGTTAGCTGCCTGGTGTTATTAGGCGGATTTTCTGTGGTTGACGCTAAAGCTGAAACCGCACTTAATACCCAGTCCGGGCCAATTTATTTATCCTTGCTGGGGCCAGAAACCCAATTTGTGGTGGCTGATAATGCCACCATTACAGCCATAACTGATAGCGCGATTTATGGTGATAATAGTGCCAACTGGCGGCTGATTGTTTATGGTTCAGTGATTGATAATCCAAACTATTCTGTCGCCGCAGGCGTGGTTCATCTCGACGCTAAAACGGCCGCTGGCTCTCAGCTGGATAACTACGGCATTCTGGCGGCAAACCGAGCCGGAAACGGTGTGTCTGGTGTAAAACTGGAGAATGGGGGGGTTGTCGTTAACCATGTCGATGCCCAGATTAGCAGCCTTGGCGGTTACGGTATCGTATCCAGCGGAGCATTGGCCGCTATTTGGAATGACGGCGCCATTAGTGGTTATTCCAGCGGGGTCCGCTTGGCTAGCGGAGGTTCAGTTATCCAAAGTGCTACCGGGACGCTGGTCAGTAGCGATGGTGCTGGTATTTTATCTGATAGTGGTATTTTTTCGGTGAATAATGCGGGCAGCATTAGCGCCAATGGGGCCGCGGGTATCCTTGCGCGGGGTAACAGCAGCGGCTCTATCTCGAATAGCGGCACCATTACAGGGCCAAATGCCATTGCTATCCAGGGCAATGCCGGGATGATAATCAATAACACCGGCACCCTCACCGGCACCAATGGCACGGCGGTTGATCTTAGTGGCAGTAATAACCAGCTGATATTAGATACCGGCAGCGTTATCAATGGCAAAGTGGTAAGTCGCGGTAGCAATAACACCCTCGCATTGCTGGGTGATGGCACCGCCACTAATGATTTCAGTGGATTGTCCTCAGTTTCAGCCATTGGCACCGGTCTTTGGACTCTGGGCGGCAATGTCACGACCACGGCGGCCAGCACTTCAGCGTTGGAGGTACAAAACGGCAAATTAATCATCACCGGCCAATTGACCAACAGTGGCGTTGGGGCGGCAGCCAATGTCTCACACGGTGGGATATTACAAATTGGCACTGGCTTGAGCCGCGGTCATCTCATCAGTGACGTCAATATTGAACAGAGCGGGACATTCGGTGGTTATGGCAGCGTCACCGGCAAGGTGAACAATGCCGGTAATCTTATCGTGGGGCAGGCATTGTCCGGTGAGGGACATGGCGAGTTCACCATCAACGGTGACTACCATGGTCAGGGCGGGACAGTCGTCTTTGATACAGATATGGCAGCGGATAATGCTGCAACAGACAAATTGATAATCAATGGTTCTACTTCTGGTGAGAGTCATATCCGCGTTCAGAGCGCACACGGCGAGGGCGCTCAAACCTATGATGGTATTAAAATTATCACGGTCAATGGCCGTCAGTCTGACGGGCAATTTAATTTGCTGGGCCGTGCGGTGGCCGGGCCTTATGAATATTTTCTGCAACAAGGCACACTGACTGACCCGGACAACAAAGACTGGTATTTGCGTTCAACCTTTGGTGGCATCGCTCCGGTTAGTGGCGATACCGGTGGTGGTGACGATAGTGGTCGCGGTGCCACTAAAGACATTCCGGCGAGTAGCAAAACACTGCGCCCAGAAGCTGGCGGTTATATGGCCAATTTAGCTGCGGCACAAACCCTGTTCAACTTGCGACTCAATGACCGCGAAGGTCGCGCCGAAAACTCAAGTATGTGGCTGCGTCAGGTGGGTTCACGCACTGGCTTCAGTGATGGCAGCGGCCAGTTACACAGCACCGCCAATGCTTATGTGGTGCAAGGTGGCGGCGAAGTATTGAATGCGGCAATAGGGAAGAATGACCGCCTGGGTGTCGGTGTCATGGCCGGTTATGGTTATAACAATAATCAGACCCAATCTAACCGCACCGGTTATAAATCACGCGGCACGGTGGATGGTTACAGTGCCGGCATTTACGCCACCTGGTATCAGGATGCCAAAAATCAGCAGGGTGCCTATGTGGATAGCTGGTTGCAATACAGCAAACTCAATGCCAGCGAGCAGGGCGATGAGTTGGCAATGCAAAGTTATAACATCAATGGTTTGAGTGCCTCGGTTGAAAGTGGTTACCGCATGCCGGTGTATCATGGTGTCAACGGTGATGTGTTTGTGACGCCACAGGCGCAGGTTATCTGGGATGGACAGAAAGCAGATACGGTGCATGATGACAGTAATACCCAAGTTCAATCAACAGGAGCGGATGTTATCAATACCCGAATCGGTGTTCGAGTGGCGCGTGATAGTGTCAGTGATCAGGATAAAGGCAAGGATAAGCTGTTCACGGTTTACTCGGAAGTGAACTGGCTACATAACAGCAAAGATCCCGGTGTCGCGATGGATAATATTACAGTGAGTCAGGCTGGCAGCCGCAACGTGGGTGAAATAAAACTTGGGGCGGAAGGTAAACTGAATAAAAATTGCAATACCTGGGCCAATATTGGTCAACAAATAGGTGGCAGTGGTTACAATGACAGCCGCGTGACGGCGGGCCTTAAGTACGCATTCTAATCACTACTGATAAGAAAATTAAGTACCAATAAGAATGAAGCGCTGCGGGCAGTCCGTGGCGTTTTTCTTTTTCAAATCAGCTTGATGCGACTGACCCCATCACCTGCTGGATAAAATTATCCCGTACCCAATCTTGTATGCGATCATCCCAGGCGATACCCACTTGCCAACTGAGATTCTCTCCACTGAGTGGCATGATATTTATGCCAGGCGGCGCAATATGCACCACACTTTGCGGTAATAAGGCAACGCCGATACCAGCAATCACCAGCGCCAGTATGGTCTGAATATCTTCAACTTCTTGCGTCGTGGGCGCATACCATTGGTTTGATTGCAAAAATAGATCGGTTTGTGCATTGAGTCCACGCCCACGCTCAGTATATAAACGCAGCAATGGCAGGTATTTTAACCACTCATCGGGGGAGTGTGTTTTATTTTGTGGTGCCACCAGCACCAAGCGGTCGTCAAATAAAGGATAAAAATTCAATACCGCTGTGGGAGGAGCACGCACAAAGCCAATTTGCAGTTCACCGCGCGTTAATAACGCATATTGTTGCGCCGAGGGAATATCTTCCAGGGTGATAGAAATCGCCGGGAATTGCTGTCGGAATTGGGCGATACACTGTGGCGCGGTATAGAAAGTCGATAGACCAAACCCGATGGCGAGCAACCCTTCAATACCCTGAGCAACGCGGGCGGCAGATTGCAAAAAAAACTCGGATTGACTGACCGTTTTCTCAGCTTGTGCGAGTAATTGTTGCCCACTGCGTGTCAACGCCGCGCCATGTCGCCCACGGGTGAACAAGTGAATATTCAGCATCGATTCCAACAAGTTAATCTGCTTGGTCAGTGCCGGTTGCGTCACGCACAGGGCCTGTGCGGCATCGCCATAGTTGCCTTTTTGTGCGAGCATCACAAAGGCTTTCAGCAACTTTATATTCACTTATTCATTCCTGTTGGTAATCAAAAAAGGAAAATCATTCATTATAAAGTTATCAATAGCGCTGCTGTAATACCAGTCATGAAAATCAGCAATAGATATCCTTGGAGGATAATGTGACTGAATTACCATTAATCACCGCAGCAACGGTACAATTCCAGCATCAGGCCAACAATAAGCAATACAACCTATTGGTTATTGAAAGATTTATTGAGCAGGCAGCTCTGAAAAACATCAAAATACTGGCTTTCCCAGAGATGTGCATTACGGGATATTGGCATGTGCCTAAATTGACGGCAGCGCAAGTGACCGCTTTGGCTGAGCCGATTGAAAGCAGCCCATCGATTGCCTTGGTGCGGGCTTTGGCGCTGAAACATCAAATGTTGATTGGTGTCGGCCTGATAGAACAGGGGAACGACGGGCGACTCTATAATGCTTATGTCGCTTGTATGCCTGATGGCTCGGTGCACACGCACCGCAAACTGCATGCTTTTGAACACTCAGCTATCAGCAGCGGTGATTCTTACACGGTTTTTGATACCCCCTGGGGCGTCAAAGTCGGCATTCTTATCTGCTGGGATAACAATTTGGTGGAAAATGTGCGCGCAACCACCTTACTTGGCGCTGATATATTATTAGCACCGCATCAAACTGGCGGAACGTATTCACGTAGCCCATATGGTATGAAACCTATTCCACTCGATCTTTGGCAGCAACGCGCGGAAAGAACAGCGGAAATGACGGCGGCTATTCGCGGCGTGAATGGTCGGGAATGGTTAATGCGTTGGTTACCAGCCCGTGCGCATGATAATGGCCTGTTTATTCTCTTCAGTAATGGTATTGGCGCGGATGATGATGAAGTTCGTACCGGCAATGCCATGATACTGGACCCTTATGGCCGTATCATCAATGAAACCTGGGAAGCCGCCGATGTGATGGTCAGTGCTGAATTAGATTTGTCGTTAATCCCACTCAGCACGGGACGGCGCTGGATTTATGGCCGTCGGCCCGAAATGTATTCTATTTTAACTCAACGGCAAGGTTATGAACGGGATGCCATTTCAGCCCGTTTTTCCACTGACATTCCTGACGTGAAAAAACCATAAATTCGCCAACAGTCGGGGCTGGGAAACCAGCCTACCGGCGAACGCCAGTACCAATACTGATACTCGAGATGCCGCTTGAACCGCCACTCACCCCAACATGGCCAGTATTGGCACAGGCGACCAGTAATAGTGTGAGCATCACGAGGGTTAATGTTTTCATCTGAAGCCCTTGGTTAAATCAATACAAACAGTTTGAATCATATCATTCAGTATATAACTAAAGCGTATGGGGATCGGTGGTTTCATTTTGCTGACAGCGGAATAGGTCGTGCGGGAAATTATAAACAGCGTAAATGTATAGTCGCAACGGGCTGATTCAACCTGATTGGTGACAGTATCTGTTTAATAATCAGATCAATAGTTTCGCTCCCAATCAAGAGAATCGCTTATGCATTTTACTCAAGCCATTGCCAGACTTCCTGCTGACACCTGTGGTAGCGGCCAGACAACATCCCAATTGGGCGCACCGGATATTGCCGCCACCGGCCAACAATTTCTGGCTTATGTCGATACTTTGCTGCGACTTGGCCTGAAAGTGACCATATTACCGGCGGCTCCGGCCTTCCCAGATGCTCACTTTGTCGAAGATACGGCGGTGGTAATGCCAGAACTGGCAGTGATAACTCACCCCGGAGCGCCAAGTCGCCAGGGCGAAGTAGACACCATTGAGCCACTGTTCACCGATCGCCCTGTTTTTCGCATGAGTCATCAGGGGCATCTTGATGGCGGTGATGTGTTATTAGTCGATAAACAGTTCTTTATCGGGCTGACGTCGCGCACCGATAAAGCGGGAATTAGCGAGTTTACTGCTGCGGTTGGGCGCTATGGTTATCAAGTGACCGCCATTGAAGTGAGCGCCGGTCTGCACCTGAAATCCATTGTGAACTACGTGGGCCGCAACACCTTGTTGCTAACCGAGGATTACCAACACCATCCGGCCTTTGCTGGCTTTAACACTATTGTGATTACCGACGCGGAGTCTTACGCCGGTAATACCTTATGGATCAACGATACACTGATTACGCCGCAAGGTTATCCTGATACCTTGGCGCAAATTGAAAAACTGGGGATGCCTATTATCCAACTTGATACCAGTGAATTTAAAAAAATGGATGGCGGCTTGACCTGCCTCTCACTTCGTTTCTGATCTTTGCCAACACCGGGATTTTAATAATGAAAAAGACATTCGCTGCATTATTGACTGGCTTGATACTTTCCGCTCCCGTAGCGGCTCAGACGATAGAAACTATCAGTTTTGGTGTGGACGGCGGATATCCACCGTTTGATGTGCTGGCACCCAGCGGCGAGATCACCGGTTTTGATATTGATATCGCCAATGCATTATGTGACAACCTGCATGCCAAGTGTGTGTTCGTCAAACAACCTTTTGAAAGTATGATTGCCGCGCTGAATGCACGTAAGTTCGATGCCATTATTGCCTCGCTGAGTATTACTGATGAGCGCAAAAAAGAAGTCGACTTTACCGATCGCTACTACCGCAGTGCGGCACAATTAGTGGCACGCAAAGGCAGCCCATTGTCACCTGATGTTGCCAGTCTGAAAGGGAAAACTGTCGGAGTGCAGACCGGATCCATTCATGAAACTTACGCCAAAAAACATTGGGGTGGGCAAGGGGTCAAAATTGTCTCTTACGCCAATCAGGATAATGTCTATCTGGATCTGATGTCAGGGCGGATCAACGCCTCGCTACAGGATAATATTCAGGCCGCCAGTAGCTTTATTGATACGCCACGCGGGCAGAAGTTTGCTTTTGCCGGGCCGGTTATTCAAGACGAAACCATCTCATCTGATGTGGGTATCGCCGTCGGTAAAGATAACCCGGCCTTGCGCGATGCACTGAATGGGGCCATAAAAGCTATTCGTGCTGATGGTACTTACGACGCCATTCAGAAAAAGTATTTTAGTTTCGATATTTACGGCGAGTGATTTTTTGCCGTGACTTTTGCCACAACCGGGCGCTGGCACACATGCCCGGTTGTCGTTTGTTAGCCTTGGGAGGTCGATAATGGTCGCAGACTATTTGCCGTTACTGGCACAAGGGGCGGGCTTATCACTGTGCGTGATGCTGTTGTCACTGGCCGTCGCACTGGCACTCGGCCTGATCAATGCGGTTATCAAGCTGTTTGGCCCGCGCTGGCTACGTTGGATCTCTACCGGCTACACCACATTAGTGCGTGGTATTCCCGAACTGGTCATTATGCTGCTGCTCTTTTTTGGCGGCGAAATGTTGGTAAATGGTTTTCTTGGTCTGCTGGGGTTGGGGCCGGTTCGCTTCAATACTTTTGTTTCCGGCGTGCTGGCAATCGGCATTGTATTTGGTGCGTATTACACCGAAACCTTCCGTGGCGCTTTTCAAACCGTAGATCGCGGTCAGTTGGAAGCCGCTGTGGCTTACGGCATGCGCCCCGGACAAGTGTTTCGGCGGATTATGCTGCCACAAATGCTCAGTTTTGCTATTCCCGGCATCAATAATAACTGGCTCGGTTTGATGAAAGCTTCTGCCTTGATCTCGATTTTGGGATTGGAAGATATGGTATGGCTGGCCGAGCAGGCAGGGCGCGCAACACAAAAACCTTTCCTGTTCTACTTCCTGGTGGCGATGATTTATATGGTGATTACCGCGCTGTCCAGTTGGGGCTTTAGCCTGTTGGCGCAGCGTTATGCACTGTCAACCTCAACGGCGGCGAGGGTGCGTTCATGAATCTGCAAACCATCATGGAAGCGGTGCCGACATTCCTCTATAGCGACGGTTCTGATATGACCGGTCTGGCGGTGACTGCCAAGTTATTTTTGCTGTCAGTCGTGCCCGGTTTACTGCTGGCGCTGGTGATGGCTGTCGGGCAAGCATTCGGCCCACGTCCGCTGGCCTGGTTGATTCGCAGTGTGACTTATTTCTTTCGTAGCACGCCACTCTACCTGCAACTCATGCTCATCTACTATGGTCTGTCGCAGTTTGACATCGTGCAGTTAGGCTGGCAGGACGACCAACCCTTTTGGCTGCTGTTCCGTGATGCGACTTTCTGCGCCACACTGGCGTTGGTGCTCAATACCAGCGCTTATGTTGCGGAGCTATTGGCGGGCATGATGGTGACCTTCCCGCGTCAGGAGTGGGTGGCTGGCGAAGCCTTTGGTATGAGTCAGTGGCAAATCATTCGCCGTTTGGTATTACCAGCGACATTACGCCGCGGTATTCCGGCATTGAATAATGAAATGGTGTTCTTGCTGCATGCCACCTCACTGGCCAGTACCGTCACATTGCTTGATATCACCGGTGTGGCACGGGCTTTCTATGCAGCCACTTATTCGCCGTTTATTCCGTTTCTGATGGCGGCTGCGCTGTATTTGCTGTGTACCTTTATGTTGATTTTTTTGTTTTCACGCGCGGAACGGCGCTGGTTGGCCTTTGCCCGCCACGATTGAATCCAGCGGGCAATCCAGCTTTAAGCACGTTTGATAGCTTGTAACTCGGTGATGGTGACGATTTTATCGACGCGGAATTTTTTGCTGGTGAGCCAGGTGTCAGCCAGTAGTCGGTAGTGCTCCATGTTGCGACAGCCAATGCGCACCAGAAAATCAAAACTACCGCCGACCAACCAGCAATCCAGCACTTCTGGCGTTTTACGCACTTCTTGCTCGAAGGCCGCTTGAGAGTGCCCGTGGTCGGCTAAGGCAATTTGTGCCTGGATAACAAAAGCATGCTCAGGTTCCGGTAGCTCAATAATCGCACTGTAACCACGGATAATACCGGCGCGCTCCAACAGCCGAACGCGCTCCAAACAGGGGCGGGCGGTCAAATTGACCTGCTCGGACAACTTCTGATAAGAGATACGGCCATCCTGGCTCAGGATTTCAAGGATTTTTTTGTCAATTCGGTCAAGCCGGGGTTTCTTTTCCACAGATAGGACGTCCAATGAAAATCAATAATCATAAGTTACCTGAACATGCCCTAAGTGGGCAGCGTCAATTAACCAGTTTTCATTTCGGCCAGCCGGGTGTGGGCGAGAAAATCTACCTACAGGCTGGCCTACATGCCGATGAACTGCCCGGAATGCTGGTATTACATTATCTTAAAAGATTACTGAGTCAGGCGGAACGGCGCGGAGAAATTCAGAGTGAAATAATTATTGTGCCTATAGCTAACCCGGTAGGTATTGCACAAGTGCTGCTAAACAGTGGAATAGGCCGTTTTGATTTGGTCAGTGGCCGCAATTTTAATCGTGATTTCCCTGATTTGGCTAAATTAGTCTCACAACGGCCAGGGGCGGTGGCATCAAGCGAAAAAGAGACGACGCCGCAACAGATACGCCGCGCGATGGCCGATGCATTACAGGATTTGCCCGCACTCAGTGAAGTGGATGCTTTGCGCCAACATTTGCTGATGCTGGCCTGTGATGCTGATTTGGTGCTGGACTTGCATTGCGATGACCGCGCTATTTTGCATTTGTATGCGGATCCGGCCTGGCGAGCAGCAGTGGATGTGCTTGCACGGTTTTTGCATATCGACACCGTGCTACTGTCACAAGATAGCGGTGGCGGTTCGTTTGATGAGGCCTGTGGCTTGCCGTGGCATAGGCTAGCTGCACATTATCCTAACCTGGCCCCCGCCTGTATGGCCGTGACGGTGGAATTACGTGGGCAACAGGATGTCAGTCATCCGCTGGCCAGCGCGGATGCCGAGCGTATTTATCAATATTTACAACATCGTGGCGCTATTGCGGGGGTTGTTCCTGAAATTCCGCAGCGCGAGGTGGTGATGTTGCCTTTTTCCGCCGGGGAAATCGTCAATGCGCCCGCCAGTGGTTTGCTGTTGCTATTGCGTCAGCCGGGCGAATGGGTGACAAAGGATGAAGTCGTCGCTGAAATAATTGATCCGATTACTGATACGGTTAAAGCGGTGCGGGCCAAAGCGGGCGGGATTATCTATGCCAGCAGGCGTGCTCCGTTTGTGACGTTGGGAGCTGAAGTGATGAAAATTGCCGGGAAAACCCCCTACACCGGTGGCGGGGGGTTAGCGTCCTAAGTGTTACAGGTTTAACTCGCGTAGCAGTGAAAATGCCTGTTGGGTGTGTTCTTCACTGACCACAAAAGCACGCAATTGATGCTGGTTGTCTGTTGCGCGCGCAATCATTCCTTGTGGCGTTAAATTAATTTCCCAGTTGAGGTCATGGCGCTGGGTTTCGCCCGCGAAATATAATGGCAAATCTGGCGTTTTGACTTTGACCAACATCGCTGGAAGCTTAAGGCAATGCGCGCCTCCCAACAGGTTTTTCGCGAGTGTCATGGCAGAGACCAGAATGGGCTGCAAGAAGGGCAACACTTTCCCGCCAATCTCAGCGCAATCGCCAATAGCAAAGATATCTGGATCCGAGGTTTGTAGCTGTTGGTTAACCTTGATACCGCGTCCGATATCAAGCCCTGCGGCTGCCGCAACAGATGTTTCCGGCTGTAATCCCATCGCGGCAATAACCGCATCTACGCGATAGCGGTGGCCGCAATGGAGTGCTACCTGCAACCCATCCGCCACTTTTTCAATACTGTGCAGTTCATTATTAAAAACCAGGGTGATGCCCCTCTGACTGAAGCTATATTGCAAACGGCTGCTGATTTCTACGGGCAGGACAGAGGCCAGCAGGCTATGCGCTTTGTCCAGCAAAATCACACCCTTGCCCGCACGCTGCAAGTCCATCGCCAGCTCCGCACCGATGAGACCACCGCCTAATACCAAGATACGGCGGGCTTGTTGTAATGCTTCTTGATGCTGTCGGTACTCATTTTGACTGTTAAATGTACAGATCAACTCATTACCCGCAATCGGTGGCAGCATTGCTGTGGCACCTGTTGCCAACACCAGTTTGTGATATTGAAATACCTGATCGCCACACTGAACCTGCTTATTATGTCGCTGAATGGCAGTGATGCGGGTTCCCGTGTGCAGGGTTAGGCTATTTTCCAGCGCAAACTGTTCAGCGGACATGCGGGTCAGGTCGTCAGCACTTTGCTGACGACTGAAAACATGACTTAAATCTGGTTTGTTATAATCAACACCGCTATCAGCAGCAATCATATTGATGGCTACCTGTGAGTCGAGTTTGCGGATGTTTTTTACTACCTGACGGGCAGCAAAGCCGGAACCCACAATCACAATGTTCTCAACCATAACAGCCTCCCTTAGAGTGGATCGAAAACAGATTTGCCCAATCCACATTCCGGGCAAAGGAAGAAGTCCGGCACATCATCCCAGCACGTTCCTGGTTTAACATCTTGCAGCGGCTCACCCAGCGCCGGGTCATATACCCACTGACAGACACTGCATTGCATCGAGATACCGAGGTCTGCTGGTGCGGTAGAACTATTTTCTTCATTGATCGCTGGGGTTGTAGTATCAGGTAATGTGCTGCTATTCAATGGGTGTAAGGCCCATTCGCGGGCAATCTTGCGCCCATGTTCGCGGCATTCGTCCAGCCCATCATTGTCTGGTCGCCATTTCATTTTTAGCGAGAGGGAAATATCAAATCCGGCATCCATCAGGCGGGTTTGAATTCGGTCAACCGCGCCCCCCGTCCAGCCGAAACTGCCAAAAGCTGCCGCTTTTTTATTACGAAAGCGTAGCCCTGCCAGTTCTTCAAGCATGCCGGCAATTTTGGGCATCATCACATTGTTCATGGTGGAGGAGCCAACTAACACACCTTTTGAGCGGAATACCTGTGTCAGTATTTCATTCTTATCGTGACGCGCAATGTTGTAGATTTTCACGGCCACCGCAGGGTCGGTTTCATGGATCCCCTGAGCAATGGCATCAGCCATCATCCGAGTATTGTTTGACATCGTGTCATAGAAAATGGTGATACGATCTTCTTGGTAATCAGCGGCCCATTCCAGGTATTTCGCCACAATTTGGGTCGGATTATCCCGCCATACCACGCCATGAGAGGTGGCAATCATTGATACTGGCAGATTGAAACCAAGGATTTCATTGATCTTAGGTGTGACCAAGCGACTGAAGGGCGTCAAAATATTGGCATAATAGCGAGCGCATTGCTCATACAGCTCAATCTGGTCCACTTCATCATTAAACAAATGCTCGTCACAATAGTGCTGACCGAACGCATCATTGCTGAAAAGCACTGCATCGCCGGTGATGTAAGTCATCATGCTGTCAGGCCAGTGCAGCATGGGGGTTTCAACAAAAATCAGCTGCTTACCATTGCCAATATCCAGTGTGTCGCCCGTTTTGACGGTGATGAAATTCCATTCAGGATGATGATGATGTCCATTAATTGAGTCGATAGCATTGGTAGTGCAATAAATCGGGATGTGAGGGATGCGTGCCATTAATTCAGTTAATGCACCAGCATGGTCTTCTTCAGCATGATTAATAATAATGTAATCGAGCGTATTCAGATCAATCTCGCGCTCTAAGTTAGCCACAAAATCGCGGCCAAATTTCTGATCAACGGTATCAATCAGCACGTTTTTTCCTTCGCTGATCAAATAGCTGTTGTAGCTTGTGCCTTTAAGGGTTTTATATTCGGTACCATGAAAATCGCGAACTTCCCAATCACGTTGCCCAACCCATTTAATATTATTTTTAACCTGAATGGCCATGAACCGTTCCTTTACTAAAGTGAATGAATAACCTCACTGTAGAGAGCAAAGTACGTGCCATGATTTATCTTATTGATTTTATTAATTTAAAATTTATAGTTTGTCATTATGACACTATCAGTTTATTGTCATAAAGACTAATACTGTGTCGGAATGACAAAACATGAGTTTATCCATTCAGTCGCTCGCTCAAATAGCTATTGAATTGCAAAGCGGCTTATCTGGGCAAGACCGTTTTCAGAAACTAATCAGTAGCTTACGGCAATTACTACAATGTGATGCTTCGGCGTTACTACGTTATGAACACCAGCTGTTTCGCCCGCTGGCGATTGATGGTTTATCACCCGATGTGCTGGGCCGGCGTTTTTCACTGTCATCTCATCCTCGACTGGAAGCCATTGCTCGTGCGGGTAATGTGGTGCGTTTCCCCACCGATAGCCACCTTCCTGACCCTTACGACGGCCTGATCCCGGGCCATGATGAACTTAAAGTTCATGCCTGCATTGGTTTACCTTTATTTGCCGATCAAGAGCTTATCGGTGCGTTGACTTTCGACAGTATGAACCCCGCCCAATTTGACAGGTTTAGTGATGAAGAGCTGAAACTGATTGGTGTCCTGGCCGCTTCGGCACTGAATAATGCGCTATTAGTGGATGTTTTAGAGAAACAAGCTGTGCCTACGGTGAGTTCTTTAAATATCCATAAGCAGGCAGTCCAACATTCAGAAGATGAGATGATTGGTCTTTCGCCGCTGATATTGCAACTTAAGCATGAAATCAAAGTGGTTGCCGGATCAGAGCTGAATGTGCTGATTACTGGCGAAACCGGGGTAGGGAAGGAATTGGTGGCCAAAGCCATTCACCATTTATCGCCCAGATCGGCCAAAGCACTTATCTATTTAAACTGTGCGGCATTGCCGGAAAATGTGGCTGAGAGCGAATTGTTTGGTCATGTTAAAGGGGCATTTACTGGCGCAATACATGACAGAACCGGCAAATTTGAAATTGCTGACAATGGAACGCTTTTTCTCGACGAAATTGGCGAGCTTTCTTTGGTACTTCAGGCCAAATTACTGCGCGTTATCCAATATGGTGACCTGCAAAGAGTGGGTGATGACAGAACAAAACGGGTCAATGTGCGTATTATTGCAGCCACTAATTGTGATTTAAAACAATCGGTTATCGAAGGGCGTTTTCGCGTGGATTTGTTTCATCGGCTGAGTGTATTTCCGCTGCATGTTCCTGCCTTAAGAGAAAGAAAAGGGGATATCATTCTGCTGGCAGGATTTTTTGTTGAGCGAATAAGAAAGAAATTGGCCATCAAGCAGTTAGGTATTCCGCCCGAGACATTATCTATGCTCGAAAATTACCGTTGGCCAGGTAATGTTCGTGAGTTGGAACATGCAATTTACCGTGCCGCGGTATTAGCTCGCGCTTCGCAACATGCGTCAGAGTCATACTTTTTATCTCCTGAGTTATTTAATATTGCCGACTCAGTTACACCACATGTTGCGCATGAAATATTCAGCGAAAATCAACATGCGGCTGCGCAAAATTTGCAATCTGCCACTCGTGATTTTCAACGGCAATTGATTACCCAAATGCTAAAGGAAAAGGGGATGAATTGGTCGGCCTGCGCCCGCGCGCTTGAACTTGATACGGGTAACCTACACCGTCTCGCCAAACGACTGGGTATAAAACAATAAAACAGCGTGTTGAGCCAGTATTAGATAAATCACAACGCTTGCCATGATATCAGTTTGTGATATCATGGCGGGGCTTTGGCGAGCAAGGAACGCATAAATTAAGGACAATAATGTGATTAAATTGAACGCTAAGCATTACAAAACGCTACGAACTATTTTTGTCACACCGACATCAACAAATTTAGAGTGGCGTAAAATTGAATCTCTATTCATAGCGCTGGGCGCAATAGCTACAGAAGGAAGTGGTTCACGGGTTCGCTTTGAAATTAATAAGATAGTGGCTTCATTTCATCGGCCACATCCTGACAAGGAAGCGAAAGCCTACCAAGTGCGTGATGCCAAAACATTTCTTGAAGCTGTAGGAGTGGTACCATGAATACAATGACATACAAAAATTATGCCGCAAAAATTGAATACAGCGATGAAGATCAATGCTTGATTGGTCATATTGCCGGTATTCGCGACGTGATCGGTTTCCATGCAGATAACGTCGCTGATTTGCGTATCGCCTTTGAAGAAGCTGTAGATGACTATCTGAGCTATTGCGCCGAACAAGGCCGTGAACCACAGCGCCCAGCCAGTGGCAAAATTAGCTTACGCATCCCGCCAGAAATTCATTCAGCAATCAATATGGCTGCGGAAGTTTCAGGGAAAAGTACCAATCAGTGGATCAGTGAGACGCTGGCGAAAGCAGCGCACGGATAATTATCGTTCCTTATTGTGATTAATGCTTATAGCAGCAATAAGGGAGACATTCATCCCGCAAACGTTTATCAGCAATCTGCTGGTAGCAGCGGGCTAAATAAGCGCCCTCAACCCTGAGAAAATCAGGCTTGAGGGCGGAATATATACTATTTTATCAGTCGGTCAAAATCTGAAGCATCATGGCGCTCAGCTAACTGCTCTTCTGGCGCTCCCCAGGTTTTATTGACGATACGACCGCGCTGGACAGCAGGGCGCTTACCAATGGTTTCGGTCCAACGTATCAGGTGAGTATAGGATTTAACATCCAAGAATTCACCCGCTTCATATTGTAAGCCCAGCACTAGATTGCCGTACCACGGCCAGATAGCGATATCCGCAATGGAATACTCATCTCCCGCAATATATTCATGAGTCGCGAGTTGTGTATTGAGCAAATCGAGCTGGCGCTTGGCCTCCATAGTGAAACGGTCGATGGCGTATTCAATTTTCACTGGCGCATAGTGATAAAAATGGCCGAAACCACCGCCCAAATAAGGGGCCGCACCTTGTAGCCAGAACAGCCAATTGAGTGCTTCGGTTCTGGCAGCAGGGGATTTTGGCAAGAAATGGCCGAATTTATCCGCCAAATACAGCAGAATAGCGCCAGACTCAAAAACCCTAACTGGTGGGGTGGTTGAATGATCCATCAAGGCCGGGATTTTTGAATTTGGATTAACGGCAACAAACCCACTTGAGAACTGATCACCTTCACCGATACGAATCAGATGAGCATCATATTCCGCACCTTTCTCGCCCAAAGCTAACAACTCTTCCAACAAAATGGTGACCTTTTGACCATTCGGCGTGCCCATGGAATACAGCTGTAAGGGGTGTTTGCCAACCGGCAGGTCAGCTTCGTATCTGGCACCGGCAGTCGGGCGATTGATTTTGGACCACACACCACCGCTGGCATTGTTTTCCGTCCAGACTTTAGGTGGTTGATATTCGTTATCTTTCATCGTAGATGACCTTATTTGAGAATGAAGACGAACTGAATAATACTTATAGTGATTATGCCTCAATCATAAAGAATAACAGGGATAATATTTCTGTCATTCCGGCTCCCTATAGTGAAGTTGCTTTTTACCTTTGGGCAATAAAAATAATTAGGGAACTTAACATGCAGATGAAAAAATTCAGATTGGCATTGCTGGCCAGTAGCATCGCGTTCAGTACCTCGCTTTGGGCGCAGGCTGTTGAAGTGCCAGTAACACTGGTCGGGCATGCGGTTTTGCCAGTGAAATCAACGGTTGCAGCGCCTGCTGATGCGCCGACTGATTTACAACAAAGTGGCAAATACACCAGTGGTCAACGTGTGAATACATTGGGCGCAGTCGCCGGTAAATCTGCCGATCGCCCAACAGGAATCGGTTTGCCAATCACCGGCCAGCCACTGCAAGGCCACTCTGGAATAAAACACATGCCCGATGGCACCTATTGGGTGTTGACCGACAATGGATTTGGTAGCAAAGCTAACTCGCCGGACGCCATGCTGTATCTCAATCACTATGACATTGATTTCAAAAATGGCAGTGTCACGCCACTGCAAACTCTGTTTTTGCACGATCCTGATAAAAAAGTGCCTTTCCATATCACCAATGAGAGTACTGATAAACGCTATCTGACCGGCAGTGATTTTGATCCCGAAAGCTTCCAGTTTGCCAATGATGCACTATGGATTGGTGATGAATTCGGTCCTTATCTGATTAAGACCGATTTGAACGGAAAAGTGTTAGCGGTATTTGAAACTCAGGTTGATGGTAAAGTAGTAAAATCACCTGATAATCCAACACTTACGTTGCCAGGCGCTCCGGATGGTAAACAGAATTTTCAAGTCGCGCGCTCAAAAGGATTTGAAGGGATGGCGGTGTCACCGGATGGTAGCAAGCTGTATCCCATGTTAGAAGGTGCGCTGTGGAATGGTGAGAAATTTGAAAACATTGATGGCAAACGCTACCTGCGCGTGTTGGAATTTGATGTTAAAAATCAGGCGTGGACAGGGCGCAGCTGGCAATATGTGCTGGAAGATAACCAAAACGCCATTGGTGATTTCAATATGATTGATGCGAAGCATGGATTAGTGATTGAACGCGACAACGGTGAAGGAACAGCTGATAAAGCCTGTGCAGCAGGGGCTGCGACCGATAAGTGTTTTAGCCAGATAGCCAAGTTCAAGCGTGTCTACAAAATCGCCTTTTCTGATGAAAACGCTGGCAAACCAGTAGAAAAAGTTTCATATATTGACCTGCTCAATATTAAAGATCCGCAGAACCTGGCACGTAAACCGCTAAATAATGGTGTACTGACATTCCCATTCTTTACCATTGAAAACGTTGATGTGGTAGATGCGAACCATATCATTGTTGGTAACGATAATAATTTCCCATTCTCCTCCAGCCGTCAGCCTAATGAGGCAGATGATAATGAGTTTATCCTATTGGATGTAAAAGAGTTATTGAGCCAGTAGCTGACTCAATTCTTCCTGACAAGCCCGTATAGAGCGGGCTTTTACTCTTGAGTATCATGCTTCATACAGTACTGTTGATGCTTCTTTGACTTGCCGTTCAAGAATATTAAGCGTCTTGGATAATACATTTTCTTGTTCTGTAAACCATTGATCTTTATCAGGAAGAGAAGTGGCCAGCCGCCATGACTCTTCACCCTCCAGAGCTTTCAGTTCGTGTAATATCGCGTCAATTTGTTTTCTGACTTCATCGATTTTACGCCGCAACCGCTCAAGATCATCAATAAGATCACTGGCCATCAATGGCTCAAGTCCTTGTTTTAAACTCTCCAGCAATGCGTGAATAGCAGGGAAGTCACCACGTTGGCGGGCTTGGTTGAGCTGAACCATCAGCTGATGAGCTTTTTCTTTAAACTCATCAGCGACTAAATCTGGATGGCAGAGCCGGCTGGCTTGCCGCCACAACCGTTTGAGTTCCTGACGCTGGTGAGAAGAAAATTTCTTGTCATTATTAAGCCGTTGCTCGGCATCTGTTTGTTTTTCCTGATAACTTTCATATTTCTCTTTGGCTTCTTCACGTGCCTTGCGCGTTGATTCAGTGTTGCGCGTACAAAAGGTGTTTTCCAACTCTTTAATTTCAGTCAGTAATGCGTTAATTAATTCTGCCTGTTGCTGAATTCGGTTTCTTATCTCAATAGATTCATTGGAAACAGAAGGGAGCTCCAACCAACGCTGTTTTAATGCAGCAAGCTCATCTATCGCCTGAGAGATATACTGCTGACAGTTGCGATAATCGCGTTCTCTGCGGCGAGCTTCAGCCTCGGCTTTGCGCAAGGTACTTTCCGCCAACTGTTTGCGCAAATTAAGAATTTGCTTCATCAACGGGCCGAGACGCACCAGGTAAAGGTCATTAAAATCATCTAGCAACTGAATACGTTCATTACGTTTATCGATTAAATCGCTTAACTGTTCCTCCAGCGCTTTCAACTCAAGCTTGCAAGCCGACAGTTCGATATCTTGCCACTGCGTGACTCCTTGTTTGCTTCCCAGCCACGCAGAAATAGCCTCCAGAGCATGGGTGAATTTTCCCTGTTCGATCGCCATGACGATAAAAACCAGTACGGCATCTTGAGTTTCACCTTTAAGATAAGGGAGTTGATGTCGAATAATGTCGTCATCTTCAAGCTCAATACCGCTTTTAATGATCTCAAGCCGTTTAATGAGTTTTTTCATAAATATAGAATTTGCTGATCGCTAGACAGAATACCTACATACTAAACAACGGCTTCACATTGTTCCAGATGAATGAGGAGTGATTCGGTCAGGATGCTCAGATAGTTAGGCGGGCATGTGCTATAAGTCACATTCGACGCGCCGCAGGCAAAATCACAATGAATGTTAAGGGTAGAGAGTCACTACATTCCAATACTGCTACGCGAATTCTGCATCACTTGTGGTACTGCAAAAAGTATAGAATTCACGTAGCGCGATCGTGTAAATATTATCGTTTAAATTCAATTAATTAAAATTTTCGTCGCTTCAATTTGCGGTTTAGATAAACTCTCTAACCCATTGCACAGCAAAATATTGAAATAGCGTTTTAAAAAACGTAAGATCTCAAATCACTCCGAATATTAAGCAATCCAAAGTTACCAAAATGAATAAATACCAAGATCGCGATAGCACGGCGACCGCTAATAACATTCAGTTCGGGGAAAAATGAGTGAATCTGACTACCTCCATCTCATCTTCTCGGCATCCGTTTCACTATGCACCGTTTAGAAATTTATTCTTCGCCCGGCTTCTCACTGTATTAGGCAATGGCATTGCACCTATCGCATTGGCTTTTGCTGTCTTGGATATTGGCGGTTCCGCCACCGATTTAGGCTTAGTTGTTGCTGCGCGCTCAATTTTCAATGTGGCCTTTTTATTGATTGGTGGGGTACTGGCGGATCGCTATTCCCGAAGTATTGTTTTGTTATCTTCCTCTACCATTGCTGCATTGTCCCAGGGGGTGGTTGCCTGGTTGGTACTTGATGGAAGCGCGACAATCATGGGATTAGCTGTACTGGGAACGATTAATGGCGCAGCTGCGGGCATCGCACTACCAGCTTCTTCGGCCATGGTTCCGCAGACAGTACCTGCGCATAACCTCAGGGCGGCGAACGCTTTTATTCAAGTGGGTGTCTATGCTGGAACGATAATTGGTGCCTCATTGGGCGGCATTCTGACCAGCACTATCGGGCCGGGATGGGGCTTGGCGGTTGATGCTTTGGGATTTGCCGCCGCAGCACCGTTATATTTCTTTATTCGCGTCAATTCAACACAGTCTTTGGAATCGAATACCAACATTTTGCAAGATCTGCGCGATGGTTGGAAAGAGTTCATTGCCCGTTCATGGGTTTGGGCTATCGTCGCCCAGTTTACGATTATTAATGCGGCTTTTAGTGGCGTAGTGATGATTCTTGGCCCAATCATTGCCGATGCATCATTTGGCAGGGCAGGTTGGGGCATTATTGTTGCAGCGGAGAGCGTTGGTCTGATTGTAGGTTCATTTCTTGCTCTACGCTGGCGTCCACGGCGCGACCTATTTATTGGTGTCATATTAGTTTCGCTTTGCGCTGTACCTATCGTGCTACTCAGTATGATTTCGTCGACATTTGTTCTAATGGCTGGTTTCTTTATTGCTGGCGTCGGCTTTGGGCAGTTCGGCGTGGTTTGGGCCAATTCGCTACAAACGCATATTCCTGCCGATAAACTTGCGCGAGTTTATGCCTATGATGCGATGGGGTCATTTGTGGCGATCCCGGTTGGAGAACTGGCAGCCGGACCGCTGGCCATGCATTACGGCAACTCAACGGTTTTGTTAGCCGCCGCCGTTGCTGTGGTGATAGCAACAATCGCGGCCAGTTTTACTCCGGCGATTCGGCAGCTTGATAATACGTCCAAGGTTAAAGAGCAGCACACATACATTTAATGTAATGGCCAACAGATAGAAAAGGAGAGGCCACTGAACGAAAACCCAGATGATGATTGTATGGTATGTGTGCTGATATTTAATTTAACATAATATACATTATGCGCACTAAGGTAAGCATAGACAGGATCCGTGGTTTAACCGGTCGTCCAACATCATCCATCCATACTGATAACCTGAGACTCATCTCCAATCTGTATATTGGGTATCTGACAATGCTGTTCTCCAGATTTGCGCATCTGCAAATTACACAGACCAATCGATGACATCCATGACGCCCTTTTGTTTTATTCTTTCATCTGCTGTGCAATTATCCGAAAGACTACCCGTTCGACTGGCTAAAATAGAACATGAGAACAATACTTAGTATGGTTTCATATGTTGTTAATTATTTTTTGCAGAGGAATATTATGAAAATATTGAAAACAATGGCAATGCTGGTTGTTCTGGGTACATTCTCTTCCGCTGTCATATCAGCCGAATTACTCACAAAGGAAGAACTCAATAATAATCCGCAGCAGTATGAAAAAATCGGCAATATCGTTACTGCTAATGAATTAGCCACCATGGATGCTAAAGCTGAGTTGTCCAAAAAGGCCGATGAATTAGGCGGAGATTATTATGTAATTACCTCAGCAAACACAGATAATAAGATTCACGCCACGGCTGATGTGTATAAGAAAAAGTAGCGATGAAGATTCAAGTATTAACGTTAAAGCTGGCTGTTATATTTACAGCCAGCTTTGTCTTCGAGCACCGCATGTGCTACGTGACGTTGTCACAATAAATCCCCCTTTTTAATCCTACATTAATCCGGTATGCTCGAAATATGTCATCAGATTCTCCGGATTTGAAACGTGATTTCATTGTTTACATCAACACGTCTGTTTTTCGTTAGATCAGTGGGTTACCAAAATTTATCCTGGTCTGTAGCATGAACCAGGTTAACGCTATCACCTCGTCAAAAGTACCAGGCCCTGCTCTACCCTTATTGGTCGCGGGCGCTTTCTTTATGGAAAACCTGGATGCGACGGTGATTGTTACCGCTATGCCGCAAATGGCTTCAGCATTTGCTGTGCATCCTATTGATATGAATATTGGTATTTCTGCTTATATTCTTACTCTGACGGTGTTTATTCCTGCCAGTGGTTGGATTGCCAATCGCTTTGGTGCGCGCAATGTTTTTACCACCGCCATGGTTATTTTCACATTGGCTTCAGTGCTCTGTGCCTTAAGCGCGGATCTTGCAACATTCACTGCCGCCAGAGTTTTACAGGGATTTGGCGGCGCGATGATGGTGCCGGTCGGCCGACTAATTGTCTTGCGCAATACCTCCAAAGCGGATCTGATTAAAGCTATCGCGACCATTACCTGGCCGGGCTTAGTCGCCCCGATTCTCGGGCCTCCCGTCGGTGGATTTCTAACCACCTATGCATCCTGGCATTGGATATTTATCTTAAATGTTCCGCTGGGTATGCTGGGATTATGGCTGGCATGGCGGCTTATCCCACAGGAACCACCACAAAAAGAGACATCTTTCGATATGCTGGGTTTCTTGTTAACCGGCTCAGCTTGTTTCAGCCTAATGTTTGGGCTGGAGTTATTTAATCGCCAAACTTTATCACGCTGGATTCCTTTGTTGTGTATTAGTGCCAGTCTGCTATTAGGTGGTTTGGCGGTTTATCACGCCAAACGGCAGATTACGCCGCTGATTGACCTGTGGGCCTTACGTATAAAAAGTTACAGTGTCACAATTTGGAGTGGGAGTTTGTACCGAATCGCGATCGGTGCCGTACCCTTTTTACTGCCGTTACTGTTCCAGATTGGATTTGGCATGAGCGCTTTTCATGCTGGTTTATTAGTGCTGGCCGTTTTTGCCGGTAACTTGATGATGAAGCCTTTTACTTCAGCCATCTTATATCGCTTCCGTTTCCGTTCTACCTTGTTGGTCAATGGGTTACTTAATGCGGTCACTATCTTCTCTTGTGCGCTGATCACCCCAGAAACACCTTATGTATTGATTATATTGCTGCTATTTGTCAGCGGATTAACGCGGTCAATGCAGTTTACCGCACTCAATACCTTGGCCTATTCTGAAATTCCAGCACCGAAAATGGGCGGTGCCAATACCTTTTCCAATATGATTCAGCAGTTGGCGATGGGACTGGGTATTGCTATCGGCGCTCTGGCTCTGCGTATCGCAGAGTGGTTCCATCCCTATCGGGCAGGAATGATCCCATTGGAAAACTTCCAGATAGCATTTGTGGTTATTGGTGTGGTCGCATTACTATCGATAGTGGATACATTAACACTTAGCCGTGATGCGGGTGATGAAGTGCGGAAAAGACCGTCCAGACTGAAATGAATGAAAGCTGGACAATGGCGTCTCTCAGTACTTAAGAGTATGTTATTCATATTAAATTATTGGCAGCGAAAAATAAGGAATAAATATGATCGTTTTCGTTACAGGCGCGACCTCCGGGTTTGGTGAAGCTATCGCCCGCAAATTTATCAGTCACGGTCATCAGGTTATTGCCACTGGCCGTCGTCAGGAGCGGTTGGACGAATTGAAAACTGAGCTGGGCGAACAACTGCATACTGTGCAGTTAGATGTCCGTAATCGCGCGGTGATTCAACATGTTATTGACGAACTCCCCGCTGAGCTGAAAAATATTGATGTGCTGGTGAATAATGCTGGTTTAGCATTAGGCTTGGAACCGGCTCACAAAGCCAATGTTGAAGATTGGGATACGATGATTGATACCAATACCAAAGGTTTGGTGAATATGACGCGTGCATTACTCCCTGAGATGGTGGCACGCGATGTCGGCCATATTATTAATATTGGTTCTACTGCCGCTAACTGGCCTTACGCTGGCGGTAATGTGTATGGCGCGACCAAAGCCTTTGTTAAGCAATTCAGTCTGGGTCTGCGCGCCGACTTACATGGTACACACATTCGCGTCACGGATATTGAGCCTGGTATGGTGGGTGGCACGGAATTCTCTGCGGTGCGTTTTAAAGGCGATGGCGAGAAAGTGAATAAGACCTACGATGGCGCTAACCCATTAATACCAGAAGATGTTGCCGAAGCGGTATATTGGGTGGCCACATTGCCTGCTCGCGTCAATATTAATACCTTAGAAATGATGCCGGTCAGCCAATCTTTTGCCGGATTGAGCATTCACCGCGAAGGTTAACCTGTGTTTGGGGCGTTCACCGCCCCACCCTTAATTGACCCGCCAGCCTGCAACAATAATCAACATCCCGACCAGCGCTACTCCCGCACCAACCCAATCAAACAGAGATAACTTCACGCCATCAACCACTCTCAGCCAAATTAGCGCCGTCGCCACATAAACACCGCCGTAAGCCGCATAGACCCGACCACTGGCGGCAGGATGCAAGGTTAATAACCACACAAACAGCGCCAGACTGGCGGCTGCGGGTAGTAATAACCACATGCTTGCCCCTTTGCGCAGCCATAAGTAAGGCAAAAAACAGCCAATAATTTCAGCCAATGCAGTGACAAAAAATAGCAATGACGTCTTTAACATGCACATATCCCTTTTGATACTGCTTTTAAAAACAACCACACATAGTGCGAGAGGTTAATGACAAAGTGCCCGTCACGGTGAAAACAGGCAGATCGTAAAGACGCCGTACTTCTTTTGTTAAAACAAGCATCCTTGTAGGCTCGAGCCGCGCCATCCATGGCGCGGACGCTTTACTCTTCTACCTGTCCTCACCTTACAAGATCGAGTCGTTGGGTTTTGTCAGCAATCGGACACACCTGGTGTGCTTAATTTACTTATGTTGCCTGAATATCCACTCACGCACTGGTTCGATGTTATAGGCAATACGCCAGGTATTTCGATGCCCGGAAGCCCCGGCCATCGATTCGCCTGTGGGTACCACGGTTCCTGTACGAAAAGTAATGTAGTTAATCGACGCATTTTCAGCATCAATTTTTTCGAATGCACGACGAAATTGTTCCGCATCCCAGGTTCCATCCCAGACGGCCTCAGCAACTTTTGCGCCTTCTTTTTTCAACACATCAATAATGGCATTCTGTCCCGGCCAAGCCTTGTCATCATCCTGGGAAACAATAATCCACAGTTTCTGGCCTGCCAACGACTTGACCAGTGCGGGATCCCACTGCCCAGCCACCAACAATGATGCAGCAAAAAGATCAGGGTATTTGATATTCATAGCAATAGACATCATACAGCCACCGGATTGCCCGGTAACATAAAGACGTTTGCGATCAATATTATACTGCTGGCACAGGGCATTTATCAGATCGATGGTGGTATCCAGCATATCTGACGTCTGCGAATTATCATCAGCGATGATTTCAGCATACTGCGGTGCCAGAATAAAACAGGGCCGCTGGGCTTGATCTGCTGGCGATGCCCAAGAGATAGCCCCTAATCCCTGAAACAATGTGGTTTGGGTTACATCACTGGTTGCCCGGCATCATGCATAAACAACACCAGTGGCCATGCGTGTTCTTGGGTGTAACCTGCTGGAACATATAAATTGTATTTTAGTGTTTTTCCGGTCTTAGGATCTCGGTATTCCAGTTGTTTAAAATCATCAACAATGAGGTTTTTCACCTTATCAGTCGCCAGCTCTTTTTCTTTCGGCAAAATAGCCTGACCGGAAACGGTATGAAGTTCAGATAGTTGGGTAAATGATGCCGCTGCCGCCGGATAGACCGTGTCATAAACCGGTATGTCCCCTGCCTTACCTGGCCCGCCTTGCCCTGGATTCTCACTTTTATCTTTTTTAGGTTGCGGCAACTTTTCAGCTAAAGCGGCGTTTTTATCTTCCGGCGATAAAGCGATGATGACATATTCCCCACTTGGCGCTTTATCTGCCGGATCCGCTGAATGGCTGGTAAATACATCGGTAACAGTACGACCTTCAACCGTGAAATCCGTTGGCTTCAGCTCCTTACCATTGACGGGCTGATTGTATTGCACCGCAACCCCTGTCAAGCGGACACCGTCACCATAAACCTGAGTAATTGCAGTTCCATCTACGACAGTCGGCTGTTGGTTGGCGCTGGTTTTATTGGCACTTGCCGCAAAAACCGGTGCGCTGAATTTGAGCACAATGCCCAGCCCTGCCACCATCGTCAGAAATTCACGCCGTGTTTTCATAACGAACCTCCTTCTCTACTTGTCGATAGCCCAAAATGGCTATATGACCTACGTGAGAACACCTGATAATACGTCAGCTGTTGTTGACTGGTTTATATACCGTGACCAATGATATAATTTTCTCTCGCTGATGGTGTGCCAGTAAATTATATGATGATTTCGCATCACCGACTCATAAAGGACTTAAGACGATGAAAATAACTAGCTTGCCCCGCCTGATGCGCGTTTTTCTCCCCGTAGCGCTGCTGGCTTTGCCGCTGGCATGGCAAACCACCGCGTTGGCACAATCAGCAACCTGTACTGGGAGTAGCACCTGCGTTTCTGTTGGCGGGAACAATGACCCAATGTCAAAAGAACAAGCGCGCCAAAGCCAGCAACAGTGGGATGATACCCATCGCTTGCGGAATAAAGTGAATAACCGGGTCGAGAAGAATTTTGATAAATACGATCGTGCCGAAGACGCAAAAGACAATTGCGATCGTAGTGCAAACTTTAATGCCTATTGGGAACCGAACACTGAACGTTGCCTGGATCGTCTATCCGGTCGCCAGATTAATCCGTAATTGTCGGTAATGGCTCGGATTGACTTGAGGTTATGTCAACCCGCGCTATTCTTACGTTAGGCAAGCTATTCATCCACATAAGGATTTTATGATGAAAAAAACGCTTATTATCGGCACATTGTTATTATCTCTGGCCCCTTTGGCTGCTTTGGCATCCTGTGAAAGTGTCAAAGCAGATATCGCGCAAAAGATTATCAATAATGGCGTGCCTGAATCTGGTTTTAAACTGGATATCGTCCCTAACGATCAGGTACAAAATGCGGGTGGACAAGTGGTTGGGCATTGTGAAAATGATACTCAGAAGATTGTTTATACGCGTATAACTGACAGCGAATAATCTTTTGACTCGTATAGGGTGCACTTTTGAGTGCACCCTACTGTATTTACCTTCATTTGACATCAATGTACTCAGATTAATGCCATGATTTATTTGTTAATCAATCACCTCGGAGATTCATCGTCTGCAATGCTGGCTGAGTTTTAGTAAAGTTATTAACGACTTTCTCCATCTCATATCCGGATAATCCTTTATTTTGCAGGTATGCCGCTGAATGTGGCACTGGTGGTGTTCCACCTAAATCACAAAAAAACTCTCCGGCGGGATTATCGGGAAACGCTGCTTTACAATTCGTATAGCAAGCTTGATGTTGATGCATACAAGCAAATGCAGGAGCAGTCAGTGGCAGGAGAACGAATAACATTAACATTCTGTATTTCATATAGACCTCGAGACAACTATTTATATAAAACTTTATGGAACGCCCTCAACTCAGTTTTAAATACTACGCCTTGTACTAACCAGTTCTTATGAAATAAGCAGCGATCTATCAATAAAGGTTTTTTATACTCATTTGTAGATATTAAAATCATCATCCTGAATGACTTTTAATGTCACACCTCGAGTTAGAGTATTGATAAAATGAATAAATATTCGCTAGCTATTATCTTGCTCACCATTAACAATGGTTTTCCCTAAACTTGCCACCAGTTGCTTTATATGAAACGGCCTGCCCATTGGTATTACTATCGCGCCATGCTACGCCGCCTGATGATTGCCATCATGCTGGGCATCATTTCTGCGCTAATTGTCTGGTTGTTCCATCAAGCGATGTTGGGGCTTGAGTGGTTATTATTTACCCGTACCGACGGCAGCCTGGTTGCGGCGGCATCTTCTATTAGTGGCTGGCGGCGCGCATTAACCCCCGCATTAGGGGGATTGGCTGCGGGCTCATTATTGTGGGTATATCAGCGTTATCAACATCGAAAACCCAGTGCTCCCACCGATTATATGGAAGCGATTGAAACCGGTGATGGTCGATTAGATGTTTCTGCCAGTTTGATCAAATCTCTGGCTTCACTACTGGTGGTATCCAGCGGCAGTGCCATTGGCCGTGAAGGTGCCATGGTGCTGTTAGCTGCATTGTTCGCTTCTGTATTTGCTCAGCGCTATGCAAAACCTAAGGAATGGAAACTGTGGGTCGCTTGTGGTGCCGCTGCCGGTATGGCCAGTGCCTACCATGCACCACTGGCCGGTAGCTTATTTATTGCGGAGATTCTATTCGGTACATTAATGCTGGCTTCCCTTGGGCCAGTGGTGATTGCTGCTGTCAGTGCATTGCTCACCACCAACCTGTTACATGGTGGGCAAGAAACGCTGTATCAAGTACAAACGCTGTCATCCCCGTGGCCGATACAATATCTGCTAATGGCACTATTGGGATTATTCGCCGGTTTCTGTGGGCCACTGTTCCTTAAAGGTATGACAGCCAGTGGGCATGCATTTCGCTCCCTGAACTTATCACCGCCGCTGCAATTGGCTCTGGGTGGAATGATTGTCGGGCTGTTATCACTCATTTTCCCTGAAGTTTGGGGCAATGGTTACAGTGTGGTGCAATCATTATTGACCACCCCGCCGGGAATTTTGTTAATTGGCGGTATTTTGGTTTGTAAGTTGTTGGCGGTACTGGCCAGTAGCGGTTCGGGTGCTCCCGGTGGGGTATTTACGCCAACACTGTTTGTTGGTGCGGCGTTGGGGATGTTATGCGGTCAAATATTTGCCTGGTGGCCCATGTTGGGTGACAATATTGCGTTATTAATGGCATTAACGGGCATGGCGACATTACTGGCTGCGACCACTCATGCCCCTATTATGGCGGCGCTAATGGTGTGCGAAATGACAGGAGCCTATACCCTGTTGCCAGGGCTACTATTATCCTGTGTTATTTCGACAACAATAGCCCGTTGGTTACGCCCTATTTCGGTATATCACTCACGCTAAATTAAAGTTTGATGGATATATTACTGGGCTATTGCGGTGAGATCTAAATACTTTGCTAACGGCTTTTGTTCTGCATGGGGCAAATAAGGTAGTTGCCCTAATTGTGGTGCAGGTAAACGTTCGCGTAACATTGCTATAGTTTCAGCGTAATGTGCCAGTCCCGGATTAATACGATTGGCAACCCAGCCTAATAACGGCAAACCATCATTGAGAATAGCTTGAGCAGTTAATAAGGCATGATTAATACAACCTAATTTAATCCCAACCACCAAAATCACCGGTAATTGTTCTTGAATTACCCAGTCAGAATAAAAACGTTGGTCATTCATCATCACTTTCCAGCCACCGCAACCCTCAACGACAACGGTATCGGCTTTAGTTGATAATCGCAGCAATCCTTCCGTCATTTTATGGTAATTAATCAGGGTGTCGGAGCAGGCATGGATAACATCCCCCGCCAGTGGGTATGGGTTAACTTCCTGATAATCCACTTCAATAGAGGATGAAGCTTGTAAAATCAGTGCATCTTGGTTGCGTAATCCTTCGGGAGTTTCTTTGCTCTCCGTCGCCACTGGCTTATAGCCAACAGCTGTTCTGCCATTTTGGCTTAAGGCCTGAAGTAAGGCCCGTGACACAACAGTTTTACCAACAGCAGTGTCGGTACCCGTCACAAAAACACGCGTTAACATAACAATACTCCGCAATCTGGCCACTTCGACTCACGTCTTTCCGCCTAATATTAGCGAAATTGGTAACATAGATAAAAGTCTAGGCGATGCCGACCACAGACAGCTTGCGTTAGCGCAATGTTTTGCCGAACTGAGAGAGGTTTTTAGCGGATAACGCTCAATAATATGGGGAATACACCCAATATACCCACTAATAATTAACTCTTAATTATTAGTAATGCCCTATCCTTGCAGTAATTTCACCAATAGAGAGCCATTATATAACGCTTCTTTTACCAGAGCGGCTCCCGGCATTGTCCCTTGATTAAAAAATGCCGTTGGCTCAACCAAAATATGCTCGCTATAAGCAGGTAGGGCTTGTTGGCGAATACAAGATGCAATGGCGGGATGCAGAATAGAAGCCGCTTTATTTAATGGTGAACCGACCAGAATCTTTTCCGGATTAAATAAATTGACCATAATGGCAATAATGCGCCCGACACTGTGGCCAACGCCCAAAATAATATCTTTGGCCAATTGATCACCGGCCAAAGCCGCATCACATAAAGACTCAACTGTCAGTGGTGAGCCATGTAATAACGAACTCATTGAGCCATTTAATCGCTGTTGGGCAATTTCCAGCATATTCTCAATACTGGCAACCGTCTCCAGGCAACCATGATTGCCGCAATAACAACGTTTGCCATAAGGGTCAACTTGAGTGTGGCCAATTTCAACCACACTGCGGCTGCCTGCGTGTAATACCCTGCCCGCGGTAATAACCCCTGCACCGACATTATGGTCAATCACCACTTGAATCACATTCTGACAGCCACGCGAAGCGCCATACAAGGCCTCTGCCATCGTCCAGGCGCAAATATCATGTTGCAGATAAACCGGTAATCCCGTTCGCTGCTCCAATGCCGGGCCAAGTAGCATCTCGTCCACGTCATAAAATGGCATTTTATGCACAATGCCCGCCGGTGCATCGATGATGCCGGGCATGGTAATGGCGATAGCTGTCAGCCTTTCAAGTTTTTCCTGATGGCGGATAAAGAATTGATCGACTTCGCTGAGAATTCGATTGAGTAAGGGCTCTGAGTGGCTATCTGGTAGGGGAATTTGATCTTCAACCACCAGTTTACTGCTGAGGTCACGCAGCGCGAGAGTTATCGAACCCCGGCTAATCCGTCCGGAAACATAATGCCAAGCCTCGGTATCCAGAACCAAACCAATTGCTGGCCGTCCACGACTACCAACATCTTGATATTCGGTTTCTTTTACCAAATGAGCTTCAACTAATTCCCGCACAATCTTGGTGATACTGGCGGGGGCCAATTGCGCCCTCTTAGACAGTTCAATACGGGATATCGGGCCGAACAAATCAATCAGCCGATAAACGGCCCCTGCATTGGTCTGCTTGATTTGATCAATATGCCCAGGCTGTCCATCCGTTATCACTAAACCGGCTCCTTCTCTGTCACCGAGTATTTTTCGCGCTTCTAAATAAAGATTATCGGCTATGTTGGGGCTTTTAGCATATGGCGTCAACTATTTGATTAGTTATGTGATTTACTGCACATAATCACCGATACCCTTTGACTATGCGCTGATTATTTAGACGAATAAAGGTCGAAAAACACTCACCACTATTATTTAACCTTAATAACCCAAAATGCCTTTATGCTTTATCTATTGGGCTATCCGCCATCATTAGGCGGATCAATGCTTCTGCCGGCGCGGTCACCGGGCGATGTTTGTGATTCACCAACCACACCTCAGTTGTCGCACTGCTTTCAGCTAACGGTAAGTATTTCACCCCATCCACTTTTACCCGAGTGAATGACGCTGGCAAAATAGAAACACCTAAACCGGCGGATACCAGCCCGACAATGGTCATCGCCTCCCCGACTTCTTGCGTGATATAGGGAGTGATCCCAGCGCGAGCCAACAGCGTGAGGATCTCATCATAAAGCGCAGTACCTACCTCGCGAGCAAAGAAAACAAAAGGTTGATCAGCCAACGAACTAAATTTGACACTGCCAAGAGGTAAAGCAGCTAACGGACTTTCTTCGTGGACCACCGCAACTAAAGGTTCGCGTAACAACAGGCGGTATTGCAGCGCATCGGGCAAGCGAGTGTTGCGCATCACACCAAGATCAAGTTGACCATCCAACAAGGGTTCAATTTGCTGCTTGGTATTCACTTCCTGCATTTTAATATGAACGTGCGGGTGCAACTGGCGAAAAGCGCGTAAATTCTTCGATACGGTGCTGATAAACGGTGCCGACGAGGTAAAACCAATGGTTAACTCTCCCGATTCCCCACGATGCAAACGCGCTGCTTTCTCTGCGGCCGCGCTGACCTGCGCCAGAATTTGGTAAGCCTCCTTTAAAAACAGTACACCGGCCTGCGTCAGACTGACATTGCGGTTATTGCGAGCAAATAATCTGGCTCCGATTTGCTCTTCCAATATGCGGATTTGTTGGCTCAGTGGGGGCTGAGAAATACGTAAACGCTCTGCTGCTCGCCCGAAATGCAACTCTTCAGCCACCGCGATGAAATAACGTAAATGCCTGAGTTCAATACTCATTCGACTCCATTGATATTTTTAAAGTCTTATTATGAATAATTAATATATTAGACAAAAAACTCTGCTATTTCTATGATCCTATTATTACGCCGAACCACGATTGAGCCTGTGCTCTTACGGCGAACAAACTGTTTTGATTGTGCTGGTTTTTATTGTACTAATGATAAGGAAATACCTTGACCACCTCTTTGCGCACTACGGATACCGCAGTGTCGAACCTCGCCGCAAATGACGATGCAACTGCTACCACGTTTAAAACTACTCGTTTAACTAAACGCCCTTATATTCAACGCGGTACACCTGAATTTATTCGTGTCACCCTGGCCTTCTTTTCAGCCGGATTAGCCACCTTTGCCCTGCTTTATTGCGTGCAGCCAATCCTGCCGTTGTTATCACAAGACTTTAATATCTCACCGGCGAGCAGCAGCTTATCGCTTTCAACCTCCACCGGAATGCTGGCTTTTGGCCTGATGTTTACTGGCCCTCTTTCTGATGCCATTGGTCGTAAATCCGTTATGGTAGTGGCATTGATGCTGGCTGCTATCTGCACCTTGATTTGTTCTTTTATGACCAGTTGGCATGGGATTTTGTTGATGAGGGCTTTGATTGGTTTATCCCTTAGTGGCGTTGCCGCTGTGGCGATGACCTATCTTAGTGAAGAAATTCACCCCAGTTTTGTCGCGCTCTCGATGGGGCTGTATATCAGCGGGAACTCGATTGGTGGGATGAGTGGCCGTTTGATTACCGGGGTGTTAAGTGATTTCTTTTCCTGGCGCATCGCTCTGGCGGTGATAGGTATATTTGCTTTGGCCGCTGCTTGTATGTTCTGGCGTATTCTTCCGGCCTCTAAGCATTTCCGTCCCACGTCATTACGGCCCAGAACGCTAATGATCAATTTCAAACTACACTGGCGTGATTCGGGCTTACCATTGCTGTTCGCTGAAGGTTTTTTAATCATGGGCAGCTTTGTCACTTTGTTCAATTATATTGGTTATCGTTTGCTGGCACCGCCTTATTATCTCAGCCAGGCGGTGGTGGGTTTATTATCGATAGTCTATCTGACCGGCTCATATAGCTCCCCCAAAGCTGGCGCGTTGACCACTCGCTATGGCCGAGGGCCGGTATTAATGGCTGCAATAGGTATGATGTTGATTGGTGTCATTATCACCGGTTTCTCTCCGGTAATAACAATCTTTATTGGCATGATGGTATTTACTGCCGGTTTCTTTGCCGCGCACTCTGTTGCCAGCAGTTGGATTGGCCGCCGCGTGCGCCGCGCTAAAGCCCAAGCATCTTCACTTTATCTATTCTGTTATTACGCAGGCTCGAGTGTCGCAGGAACATTAGGCGGTATTTTCTGGCTTAATCTAGGTTGGGCCGGTGTTGTGGTATTTATCGCCACCCTTTTGTTGCTGGCATTGTATGTTGGGCAGCGGTTACGGAAATTGCCAGAAGCGGCCAAAATTTAATCTTAGATGAGGTAAAGCCGATTGAACGCCAAATTACAATTTGACGTCCTCTCTGCTATGTACCTATTATTAAGGGGAGCTTAACGACCCTAAGTGATTGTTGCTTGAGATATAAATTAAGTATCTAGTGTATTAAGGGATTTATTACGAGATATTTCCTTAATTTATGTAAGGTCAGGAGAAAATATGACAAACCACTTCCTCACGCTTTGGGACATACTCGCGACAACATTTTCCATTTTCTTTTTCATCGCATACTTGCTGATTCTGTTTCAGGTCATTTCCGACCTTTTCAGAGACCATGAATTAAGTGGGTTTTATAAAGCGATTTGGATTCTGTTTTTACTCTTCATTCCACTACTGACGTCTCTGGTCTACCTCATCACACGAGGTAAAGGTATGGCTCAGCGCTATCGAGCCTCAGTACAAAAATCAGTATCCGAAACCAATGAGTATATCCGTCACGTTGCAGGTAAATCGCCAGCAGAGCAGATTGCTGACGCGAAAAAATTATTAGATGAAGGGACTATTACTGAAAGTGAATACCAGCAACTAAAAGCGAAAGCATTGTCCTGATATTTTGATTTATCACTATAGCCAACACGAAAATGTGTCGGTTATAAAGGCTAAATGTCACTTACCCTGCCATTTAGCCTTTTTTATTTCTGAATTAAAGCGATAAAAATAATAGGCAGTGGTGCTTAGTCGCCATGGAGATTATAATTTCAGCCTTATGCTTATATTGTTTGCGAGATTCAGGAATGAAACACTCTTCGCTACGGCGTGCGCTATTATTAGCCGGTATTACCCTGCCCTTAGTCAATTTTTCGCTGCCAACCTGGGCCGCTGCGATTCCGGGGTCATTAGACAAGCAATTGGCAGCACTTGAGCACAGTGCTAACGGTCGTTTAGGTATTGCGATGATTAATACCGCCAATGGCACCAAAATTCTGTATCGCGGAGCTCAACGTTTTCCATTCTGTAGCACTTTTAAGTTTATGTTAGCCGCTGCTGTATTGGGTCAAAGCCAATCTCAGCCGAATTTGCTCAATAAGCATATCAATTACCATGAGAGTGATTTGTTATCTTATGCCCCCATTACGCGTAAAAATCTGGCGCATGGTATGACAGTTTCTGAATTATGTGCGGCTACCATTCAATATAGCGATAACACGGCCGCGAATTTATTAGTCAAAGAGTTGGGTGGTTTAGCGGCTGTTAATCAGTTTGCTCGCAGTATTGGCGATCAGATGTTCAGGTTAGACCGCTGGGAACCGGATTTAAACACCGCACTACCTAATGACCCACGTGATACCACCACTCCTGCGGCTATGGCAGCTAGTATAAATAAATTGGTATTAGGTGATGCATTGCACCCTGCCCAACGAAGCCAACTCACGGCATGGCTGAAAGGAAACACCACCGGGGATGCCTCGATTCGCGCGGGTGCCCCTACTGACTGGATTGTGGGTGACAAAACAGGTAGTGGCGATTACGGAACCACCAATGATATTGCGGTACTTTGGCCGACGAAAGGTGCACCGATTGTTTTAGTGGTGTATTTCACGCAACGTGAAAAAGATGCGAAGCCACGTCGCGATGTATTGGCCTCTGCGACCAAAATAATTTTGTCGCAAATATCCTGACTTTCTGTGCGGGTGGCGTTACCCGCCTTTTAACTGCTATAGATGTTTTTGACATTATGGCAAATACCCTATGATTAATGGCAACTCTGGCTTTCAGAGGTACTGTTTTACTGATATAACCCATGGTATGTTGTAACTAAAATAAGACTAATTAAAGATACGATGAATAAATATGACCTGATAGAGCGGCTAAATAACCGTTTTACCGCATTGGAAGCCGGATTGCAGGAACTCCACCAGCAACTTGAGCATTTACCCCTGCTCGCTGCCCGCGTATTTTCCTTGCCTGAAATAGAGAAAGGCACAGAACATCAACCTATTACGCATATCCCCGTGAGTGCAACCGTGGGAACAGCAGCGAGAGATTTGGCTATACAGCATTATCAGCGGTTGTTTATTCACCACCAAGGTCAGAATGTTAGCAGCAAAGCAGCCCTCAGACTTCCGGGAGTCCTCTGTTTTTCGGTGACGGAGAGCCAATTAGCTACTTGCCAAAAAAGCATTCAACACATTAATCAATTGAAAACCGAGCTGGAACATATCATTACCGTTGAATCTGGCTTGCCGAGTGAGCAACGTTTCGAGTTTGTTCATACCCACCTGCATGGGTTGATCACGCTAAATACCTATCGCACCATTACGCCGTTGATAAACCCCAGTTCGGTTCGCTTTGGCTGGGCGAATAAACATATTATTAAGAATGTTACCCGCGCAGACGTGCTGGCGCAGTTAAATAAAAGCCTAAATGCAGGCCGCGCCGTTCCCCCTTTTAGCCGTGAACAATGGGTAGATTTAATTAGCCAAGAAATTAACGATGTTCAACGTTTGCCGGAACAGGCGCGCCTCAAGATTAAACGGCCGGTTAAAGTACAACCTATTGCACGAGTTTGGTATCAGGAACAGCAGAAACAAGTCCAACATCCCTGCCCAATGCCTTTGATTGCCTTTTGCCAGCTTCAATCGATAGCCGAATTACCTAAATTAGGCGAATTAACTGATTATGATGCCAACCAGATTAAACATAAATATAAGCCAGATGCCAAACCATTACAGCTGTTGGTACCCAGATTACATTTATATGTCGATATATAGATAAAAATCTAAGCTAGTCATTTATTCTAATAAAACCTATAAGATTACGGTTCTTCTGGTGATTTTTATAAGTAAGTAACTCAATCACCAGAAGAAATTAACACCTTCACGCAGAACTTTTTTAGGTACATAGTTACTCAAACCTGACGCATGGCAATATTCAATCAACTCTTTTAAAGAGTGACACCCCACTTTTTCATAAATAAACCTAAGTCTATTTTCAATTGTTCTATTTGATAAAAATAGTTTTTCTGCTATTTCTTTTGCTGTCATTTTTTGAATTGCATAAAATATAATATCAAGTTCTTTCTCTGAGAAATCATCTACCGGCGGAGTTAGTGTAATAACTGAGGGTTTTAAACTTTTAAAAAAATCACATACGGAAATAAAATTAAACTTTTTACCAAAAAAAACAGTCCCTAACACATCCCCATTTTGACTATAAATAGGAAATTTTGGGAAGTACCACGGTGAAAGAATCCTTTCACGCCCAAAAGGCGAGGTTACAATGATCTCAGCCCCCTCTCGGCTTTGCTCTGCCTTTCTGTCGTGAGCCTTGAAGTCATCACTATACTCGGACCAAGAGCATGGCATCTCCTCATCTAAGCGTCCTTCAAAATCAAAACCGGGCTGAATATCAAACAAATCAAGACAAGATTCATTTAAATAAACAAATTTGGATTTATTATCTTTAATCGCCCAAGGAATACGAGCTTTTTCCATTATGGAAATGAGCGATAATTCACTGAGTGAATTAACAGTCAAACCAGACTCATCTGGGGGACTACTTTTTTTACTTTCCATAGAATAAACTCCTGCTGAGTCAAAACAACACTTTAATAAATACAAACCACCTTATCCATAGCCAACCGGTGGCCCACACAAAAACAGTAGCAGTCAATGAAACTATTCACGAATATAAAGAGTGACTTAATTTAAAATACATCATGGATATATAAGTCACCCAAAGAAGCAGGTATTATTCTATGCTAAAAACGAAAAAAAACACTACCTAAATAAGATGATTTATTCTTTTTTAATACCATCATCAGAATCAATTTTAATCATCACGCTTATTAGATTCTGACATTATGATGCAACCGAACTCTCTCCCTAACAGCGCAGGAAAGAGATACCCGCGCTGTAGGAAAGTGAGAATGGCGATTACTTCATACTTCCAACCATATCTTCCGGTTTAACCCATTCATTGAACTGCTCATCAGTAACATAACCTAGCTTCAGCGCCGCCGCCTTGAGGGTTAGCCCCTCTTTATGCGCTTTTTTGGCAATTTCTGCCGCTTTGTCATAACCAATATGAGGATTCAACGCAGTAACTAACATTAGCGATTCATTTAGTAGCTGAGTGATACGGTCACGATTAGGTTCAATGCCAACTGCGCAATGCTCATTAAAACCGCGCATACCGTCGGCGAGCAGACGAATAGATTGCAGGAAGTTATGAATCACCAGCGGGCGGAATACGTTCAGTTCAAAGTTACCAGACGCCCCACCAATATTGACCGCCACGTCGTTACCCATCACCTGCGCGCATAACATGGTCATAGCTTCACATTGTGTCGGATTGACTTTACCCGGCATGATAGAACTGCCAGGTTCATTCTCAGGAATAGAGAGCTCGCCAATGCCACTGCGGGGGCCTGAGGCTAGCCAGCGCACATCGTTGGCAATTTTCATCAACGAGGCCGCTAAACCTTTCAATGCACCGTGACCATGAACTAATGCATCACACGTTGCTAATGCCTCAAATTTATTCGGCGCGGTGACGAAAGGTTGCTGGGCCAATACTGCAATCTCATTGGCGACGCGCACCGCATATTCAGGGTGAGTATTCAGCCCCGTCCCAACGGCCGTGCCGCCCAACGCCAGTTCACACAGATGAGGAATAGTGGCTTCAATATGTTGCACATTGTGCGCCAACATCGCCACCCAGCCGGAAATTTCCTGCCCCAGCGTCAGTGGCGTGGCGTCTTGTAAATGCGTCCGACCAATCTTCACAATGTCGCGATAAGCTTCGGCTTTATCGGCAAGGGTCTGTTGCAATACTTTCAGCTCAGGTAACAGATCCTCTCTTAACCCAATAACTGCGGCGACATGCATTGCGGTTGGAAATACATCATTTGAACTTTGGCTTTTATTCACATCATCATTAGGGTGAACCAGACGATCATTACCTCGTTCGCCCCCTAACAATTCACTGGCCCGATTGGCCAGCACCTCATTCATATTCATATTGGTTTGCGTGCCAGAACCGGTTTGCCAAATCGAAAGTGGGAACTCGCTCGCATGTTCGCCATTCAAGACCTCATCTGCCGCATGCATAATCGCTCTTGCCCGTTCGGCGGGGAGCAGCCCCAGCTCCATATTGACCTTGGCCGCTGCGCGTTTGGTCAATGCCAACGCATGAATCAGTGCCGTCGGCATCTTCTCTTGTGAAATACGAAAATGCTCCAACGAGCGCTGGGTTTGTGCACCCCATAATTGATCAGCCGGTACATCGATAGGCCCCATTGAGTCCTTTTCACTGCGGGTAGTCACCATCACTGTCTCCTTAGCATATGAATAGAAGGTTGTAGTATGACGTGTATATGATGGCATATTTATCGCTACCGTTATGCGATTGATTCGCATTTCTCTCATTTAGTTATATTCGGTTATAAGACGGATTGCATTACTACTTGCAACCCCTTTGGCCCCATTGTTTACTAAGGAACGATTTTTATCAGGGCGATGAATTTCGCCAGATTCAACGGCAGATGACCTCTATGCAAAAAATGAAGAATGCAGTACAAAACTACGCCTGGGGCAGTACCAATGCGCTTACCGAGCTTTACGGCATAGCCAATCCGCAAGGCAAACCTATGGCTGAATTATGGATGGGCGCTCATCCCAAAAGCAGTTCTGAAGTTGCAGATGCCAGCGGCCAATGGCATTCATTGCGCGATGTGATTGAGAAAAACCCTGATGCCACTTTAGGTCACGACGTTTTTAAACGTTTTGGTGAGTTGCCCTTCCTATTCAAAGTGCTGTGCGCCGCCCAACCATTATCGATTCAGGTACATCCAAGTAAGGCTGCGGCAGAAATTGGCTTTGCCAAAGAAAATCAGGCCGGTATCCCGCTGGATGCGGCCGAGCGAAATTACAAAGATGCTAACCATAAGCCTGAGTTGGTTTATGCCCTAACACCTTTCCAGGCCATGAATGGTTTCCGTACTTTGGATGATATTGCGGCCCTGCTCCAGCCATTAGCCTCCGCTCATCCGGATATCGCCGCGTTTCTACGCTCCCCTGATACCGAACATTTATCCACCTTATTTGCCAGTTTGCTGAGTATGGCGGGCGAAGAGAAAACGCGTGCTTTGGGGATATTGAAAGCGGCACTGAATAATCAATTGGGTGAGCCGTGGGATACTATTCGCAGTATTTCGCGTTTCTACCCGGATGACAGTGGTTTGTTCTCTCCGTTGTTGCTTAATGTGGTCACCCTGCAACCGGGTGAAGCCATGTTCTTATATGCTGAAACCCCTCATGCCTACCTTAATGGCGTGGCGCTGGAAGTGATGGCAAATTCGGATAACGTATTACGCGCGGGACTGACCCCTAAGTTCATCGATATCCCTGAATTAATGGCTAACCTGCAATTTATTCCGAAACCTGCCGCTACTTTGCTGACCACGCCCCAACAGCAAGGCAACGAGTTGGTATTCCCCATCCCTGTTGAGGATTTTGCTTTTTCACTGCATACATTAACCTCAGAGCCACAGGAATTGGCGCAAAACAGTGCGGCCATTGTATTTTGTGTTCAAGGTCAGGCGATATTGAAAAAACAACAGCAAGAAATCACTTTGCAACCCGGTGAGTCTTGTTTCATTCCGGCTAATGAATCGCCAATCACCGTCCATGGAATAGGCTCAATTGCCCGTGTTTATAACGCGGGGTGAACGAAGTGACTTATTTTGTTGTCTATTGCTGGCCTTTTGATGCTGTGGTGGTTAAATTTCACCAGCGCAATAAGTCGTTATCGTCGCAATAATATTTGTGTACGGTTAATCTAGGCCTATATTAATTTGGGAGATGTTGTTTTCTATGCATCTCTTTGGTGTTATTTAACTAGCAACTCATTACCGCGTTCAACAGTGAATTTGGTGTATTAGAAAAGGATGAACAGAACAATGAAAAAATCGTTAGTGGCTGTCAGCGTCATAGTCGTACTTGGCGCAGCATGGACTGGGGCCTCATGGTATACCGGCAAATTGATTGAACAACGTATGGGCGAATTGGTTAATAACGCAAATGACCAGATCAGAACCTTGCTGCCGAAAGCCGGTGTGAAGTTCGCTTATAAAGATTACCAACGTGGCCTGTTCAGTAGTCAGGTGCGCTATGTGTTGCAAGCAGATAGCAGCGTCGCAGGTGAAAAAGCCTTGAAAGATGGTGATGAAGTCGCATTCATCGAAACTATCGATCACGGCCCTTTCCCATTGGCGCAGCTAAAAAAATTCAATCTGATCCCGAGCATGGCGTCGGTACATACCGAACTTGCGAATACCCCTGCATTGAAAAAACTGTTTGAAGTCACTAAAGGCCAATCACCGTTTACTGCGGATTCGCGCATTTCATACAGCGGCGATACCTCTTCTGCCATTACATTTATTCCCATTGATTATCAGCAGAACACCACCAGCATGAAATTCTCTGGTGCAAAAATTGATGCTGATGTCTCCCGCGATCTGCGTGATGTGAAAATGAGTGGTTCAAGTGATAGCCTGGTTTTCGCCAGCAAAAATCAGTGGGATCAAGTTGAGCAATTTAGTCTGCAAGGTTTGGTGATTAAAAGTGATACCAATATCGGCAAGTTTGATCTCAGCATTGGCTCCCAACTACTGGGAATCAAACAAATTGGCCTCAGTATTGATGGTAAAGAGACCGCGACATTAGTGGGCTTTAACCTGAATACGCAATTGGGCGAAACCGATAAAGACTTGAACGGCAAGCTGACTTACACCCTGGACGCATTAAAAATTCAGGATAATGACTTCGGCTCTGGTAAATTAGCCTTCGCCTTCGACAAACTTGACGGTCAAAGCTTGAAGCAGTTTACCAATGCCTATAATCAGCAAGTATTGAAGGCCGTTCAGGCAGGTGAAAACCTCGATCCGGTTGCTTATCAAGAACAAATGACCGAAATACTAATGGCTAACCTTCCGGCCTTGCTGAAAGGCAACCCAACTATAAGCATTGCACCACTGAGCTGGAAAAATGCCAAAGGTGAAAGTACCTTCACTCTGAATATCGCGCTGACTGATCCAGCACAAGCGAAAGCCGGTAGTGAGCCGATGCTGGCGCAATCAGTGAAAAAAGTCGACGCAACATTGACCATCCCAATGGCTATGGCCACTGAGCTGACAACCCAGGCCGCTCGTCTGCAAGGTTATAATCCAGAAGAAGCACAAAAACTGGCACAACAGCAAGTTCAGGGCATTGCAGCCATGGGCCAGATGTTTAAACTGACGACCACCAAAGATGATGTTATTAGCAGCAGCTTCCACTTTGCTGATAACCAGGTGGATTTGAATGGTCAGAAAATGTCACTGCAAGAGTTTGTTGGCCTGTTTGGTATGTTCGGCGGCGCACCTGCTGAAGAAGATACCGGCACTGAATCTGAAGATGCGCCCGTCGCACCAGAAGCAGCAGCACCAGCACCAGCACCAGCACCAGCAGCACAATAAATATGAGATGTTAAAACCATAAGAAACGGGGCCAGATGGCTCCGTTTTTTTTATTCAAAGAGGTCTAGATTATGGAAGATAAACCAATATTAGGGCCAGATCCCCAGTGTAAGCACCCGATGGCGGGGTTTCCTCAAGTATGCTTTATCAAAAATACCACACAAAATCCGAACATTATTATTGGTGATTATACCTACTACGACGATCCACAAGATTCTGAAAACTTTGAACGTAACGTGCTTTATCACTACCCCTTTATTGGCGATAAGCTGATTATCGGCAAATTCTGTGCATTAGCTCATGGGGTGAAGTTCATTATGAATGGTGCCAACCATAAAATGTCTGGGTTATCGACTTACCCATTCAATATTTTTGGTAACGGCTGGGAAAGAGTCGCCCCGTCCAGGGATGAGCTGCCTTATAAAGGCGATACTCATGTCGGAAATGATGTGTGGATTGGCTATGATGTGTTGATTATGCCAGGTGTCACCATTGGCAATGGGGCAATTATTTCATCACGCTCAGTGGTCACGCGCGATGTGCCCGCTTATAGTGTGGTCGGTGGTAATCCTGCAACACTGATTAAAAATCGCTTCTCAGCCGAGGTTATCGGTAAGCTACAAACTATTGCCTGGTGGGATTGGCCAATAGACGCGATCAGTCGCAATCTACACCTGATCGCTGCCGGTGATATTGAAGCATTAGCGCGAGCAGCCAGCGAGATTGATCACACCTAATCAGGCCGATCCCCGACGGATCAACACCGGCGGTAATATGACGCTTTGCAGTTGTAAATTTCCCCCGGAAATACGCTGAAGCAAACGCTGCCCGGCACTGTAGCCAATTTCCCGGGCAGAACTGGTGATAAAGGTCAAGGGTGGCTCAGTAAGTTCTGCTGCTGGCACATCACCAAAACCAATTAATGCTACTTGCTGATCGAGATAAGTATCTACTCCTGCACTACCAATCGTCCTGCCAGTGCGTAAAATACCAAAATAGGCGCCCAATGCGATGGATGCTTGATGACATATAATCGCGCTGACATTAGGGTGACGCCGTAACAGCTCTTCAGCTGCATCTGCCGCCGCCTGTTGCTGACCATCACATTCGACCACCCATTCCGAGCGAAACGGTAGCCCATACTGCACTAAAGTGGCACAAAAGCCCCCGAGCCGTTCAGCCCGCGTCAGCGAGTGCGAATGTCCGCCAAGATAGGCAATTTGCCGATGACCACGACCAATCAGAAACTCGGTCGCCATTTTAGCGGCTTGCATATTATCAGGACGCACCACATCGACGCCGTCCAGCACATTGGAGCGGGCAGCACAAATCAGTGGAATATCATGTTCAGCAGCCTTTTCTCGTAGTCCCATTTCCCGCTTGGCCCCACCACCCAGCACCAGGCCATCGACACCTTGATCGATAAGCGTGTCAAAACAACGCAATAATCCTTTGCCCTCGCGGCCACTTTGCGTCAAAAACAACAATTTACCTTCAGCTTCAATGGCTTCACTTAAGCCGGCGGTCATTTCCGCATAAAAAGGATCGCCAATATCACGCACAATCAAGCCAATGACACCTGACTCCCCGCCGCGTAACTGTGCCGCCTGGCGGTTACGGACATAGCCTAATCGTTCTATTGCCTGATTAACTCGCTCGGCTGTCGCCGGAGAGATACGCCCTTTGCCACTGATCGCTAACGAAACTGTCGCCACAGAGACACCAGCCAATTTAGCGACATCAGTGATTGTCGTTTTTTTAATTGTCATGCCAAAAAATAAGCCAAGTTAAACGTTTAATCTGATGATTTACTCTAATACAAAAGTAGGATCAGTAATTGTGACTTATCACTCATATTATCTGGGTTAAACGTTTTATCTTATTTTACCTCCAGACAGGGAGGCGAAATAGTCGCCATTATTCATCAATCTTTTAACATCAGGTGTATCAGTACAGGAGTCACTATGTCAGCGGCAAAAAAACAAAAAATTACGCTGTGGGAGTTTTTCCAGAGTTTAGGGAAAACCTTCATGCTACCGGTCGCCTTGCTCTCCTTCTGCGGGATCATGCTGGGTATCGGCAGTTCGCTTAGCAGTAAAGATGTCATCACCTTATTACCCTTTATTGGTCACCCGGCCTTCCAGCTATTGTTTACCTGGATGAGTAAGGTTGGCTCATTTGCCTTTAGCTTCTTGCCGGTGATGTTCGCCATCGCGATCCCACTGGGTATGGCGCGTGAAAACAAAGGGGTGGCAGCATTCTCCGGTTTCGTTGGTTTTGCCGTACTGAATCTGGCAACCAATTTTTACCTGACCACCAGTGGCGTATTACCGACAACTGACCCACTGGTCCTGAAAACACATAACATTCAGAATATATTGGGCATCCAGTCCATCGATACCGGTATTTTAGGCGCGGTGATTGTCGGGATCATTGTTTATTTACTGCATGAACGCTTCAATACAATTCGCTTACCTGATGCATTAGCCTTCTTTGGTGGCACCCGTTTCGTGCCGATTGTCACCACCGTGGTGCTCGGATTGGTCGGTTTGTTGATCCCGCTGATCTGGCCTTGGTTTGCGGCGGGTATCAATGGTTTAGGCCGTTTGATTAACGGTGCTGGTATGTTCGGGCCGATGATTTTCGGTAGCGGCGAGCGCTTATTACTGCCATTCGGCCTGCATCATATCTTAGTGGCATTAATCCGCTTCACCGAAGCTGGCGGCACTATGGATGTGTGCGGTCATAGTGTTAGCGGTGCTTTAACTATTTTCCAGGCGCAATTATCTTGCCCTACTACCACCGGTTTCTCTGAAAGTGCCACTCGCTTCCTGTCGCAAGGTAAAATGCCCGCGTTCCTCGGCGGCCTGCCAGGTGCGGCACTGGCAATGTATCATTGTGCTAAGCCAGAAAATCGCCATAAAATTAAAGGGTTGTTGATTTCGGGTGTCGTTGCTTGTGTTATCGGCGGCACCACAGAACCGATTGAATTCCTGTTCCTGTTTGTTGCCCCGTTCCTGTATTTGATCCATGCCATCCTGACAGGGCTGGGCTTTACTGTTATGGCGCTATTAGGAGTGACCATCGGTAATACTGACGGTAATATCATTGATTTCGTGGTATTTGGCATTCTGCATGGCACCGCAACCAAATGGTACTGGGTGCCTGTCGTTGCCGGGATCTGGTTTGTGGCTTACTACTGTATTTTCCGTTTTGCTATTCAGCACTTCAATATCAAAACACCGGGTCGTGAGAATGAAACCACCGCCAGCAGTAATGCAGAAAAAGCAGCCAGTGGCGCTGTTAGCGGCAAGTCTGGCTATAACTCCCCTGCTATCTTGGCTGCTCTGGGTGGTGCCGATAATATCGTCTCATTAGATAACTGTATTACGCGCTTACGCATGTCGGTCAAAGATATGAATTTAGTGGATAAAGAGGCATTGAAAGCCAATCGTGCCATTGGTGTCATTCAACTCAATGACCACAACCTTCAAGTTGTTATCGGCCCGCAAGTGCAATCAGTGAAAGATGAATTAGACTCACTGATAGGGAATGGTCAATTTGCCATATCATAAGAAGCCAAACTCAGTGAGTGAAGGGTTGACCGCACCCAGGGGCACGTTTCCCCTTCATTTAACTTTCTATAAATAGGTTTGTCATTAACTGACACGGGGTGCTCTGATACCCCGTGTTTTCAGAAGCGAGATGCTGATGTTTGATTTCTCCACCCCCGTCGATCGTCACGGCACCTGGTGTACCCAGTGGGACTATATTGCTGACCGCTTTGGTGCTGCGGATTTGCTGCCCTTCACTATCTCGGATATGGATTTCCCCACCGCTCCGGTTATTTTGCAAGCACTGAATCAGCGCATCGGGCACGGTGTGCTGGGGTACAGTCGCTGGCAACATGAAGATTTTCTCGGCGCAATCCGCCACTGGTATCAGCAACGTTTTCATTGTCATATTGATACCTCAATGGCGGTCTATGGCCCGTCGGTCATCTATATGGTGGCCCAACTGATTCGCTGCTGGTCGGCACCCAGTGATTTCGTCGTCACTCACACCCCCGCTTATGATGCTTTTTACAAAGTGATCCTCGGCAATCAGCGCCAATTACTCAGCTGCCCGCTGCATAAAGTCGATAACCAGTGGCAGTGCGATATGGCACATCTGGAAGCATTACTGGCGCGCCCGCAAACCAAAATATTGTTACTGTGCAGCCCGCATAATCCAACCGGTAAGGTCTGGACAGCAGCAGAACTCGCCCACATGGCCGAGTTATGTGAGCGCCATCAGGTCAAGGTCATCAGTGATGAAATTCATATGGACATGACGTGGGATAATCAAGTGCACACGCCGTGGAGTCAGGTCGGTCAAACACCTTGGGCCTTACTGACCTCGGGTTCCAAGACATTTAATATTCCGGCCCTCACCGGGGCTTACGGTTTTATCAGTGATACTGAAACGCGTGAAACCTATAGCCAAATGTTAAAGGGTCGTGATGGCCTCTCTTCTCCCGCTGTTTTAGCCATCGTGGCGCATATTGCGGCCTACCGCCAGGCTGAACCCTGGTTAGACGAATTACGCCGTTATCTGCAAGCCAATCTGGCTTATGTTGCTCAGCGGTTGAATGAAGCATTTCCCACATTAAACTGGCAACCGCCGCAGGCAACCTATTTGGCGTGGATAGATTTGCGGCCACTGAATATTGACGATAATCAATTGCAGAACGTGCTGATCGAGCAACAGAAAGTCGCCATTATGCCGGGCTTCACTTACGGTGAAGAAGGCCGTGGTTTCCTACGCCTTAATGTCGGTTGTTCGCGCAGTAAAGTTGAAAGCGGAATGGATAAACTCATTAATGGGATCCGGTTTTTACAGCGGGAATAGCGAGTTTGCGTCGGTTATACAGGCACCTTTTGAAAGATAAAAAGGTGCCAAAATGGGACTTTCATCACTTTTTTATGCAACACGGTGGATATTTTCACTGATTTGTTTTTATAATGTTCTGCACTTAATCCATAATAATCCAGTGAGTGCACATATGATTGACCCCCGCCTTCCCTTGACTGACATTCATCGCCACCTTGACGGCAATATTCGTGCGCAAACTATTTTGGATCTGGGACGTCAGTTCAATCTGTCGCTACCTGCTGATGAGTTAGAGGCTCTGCGCCCGCATGTTCAAATCACTAAAACTGAACCTGATTTAGTGAGCTTCCTGCAGAAGTTGGATTGGGGCGTCGCAGTTTTAGGCTCTTTGGAGGCCTGCCGTCGTGTGGCTTATGAGAATGTGGAAGATGCCGCCAATGCGGGCTTACATTATGCCGAGCTGCGTTTCTCTCCATTCTATATGGCAATGAAACATCAGTTACCCGTCGCCGGTGTAGTAGAAGCCGTCATTGATGGTATTCAAGCTGGTTGTCGTGATTTTGATATTGATATTCGTCTCATCGGTATTCTTAGCCGCACTTTTGGTGAGCAAGCCTGTCTGCAAGAACTGGATGGTTTGCTGGCACATCGTGATGCTATTACTGCGCTGGATTTGGCGGGTGATGAGCTGGGTTTCCCTGGTGGGCTGTTCCGCAGTCACTTTAACCGCGCGCGTGATGCCGGTTGGCGAATTACCGTCCATGCCGGTGAAGCCGCGGGACCTGAGAGCATCTGGCAGGCTATTCGCGAGTTAGGGGCGGAACGTATCGGTCACGGTGTTAAAGCCGTAGAAGATATCAAACTAATGGATTATCTGGCTGAGCATAATATTGGTATTGAATCCTGTCTGACATCCAATATGCAAACCAGCACAGTGGCATCACTGGCGACTCACCCATTAGCCATCTTCTTGCGCCATGGCGTATTAGCCTCTATCAATACTGATGACCCTGCGGTTCAAGGAATTGAAATTGCTAATGAGTATCATATTGCCGCGCCAGCAGCTGGCCTGACGCCACAAGAAATTCGTCAGGCGCAAGAAAATGGCCTGACAATGGCATTTATCAGTGAGCAAGAAAAGCAGGCCTTGCGCGACAAAATTCGCAACTAAACAGCAGGATATCAAAACAGCGCGTATCACTAAAAAGTTCTACGCATTCAGTGATTGAAGGGACAGCCGCACTTAGACCTAGTGGCACTTCGACGGCTCACGCGCTTGTATTTAAAACGAAAAGTGAGCCGACGGCACATGTCCCTTTCATTTGACTTAGTTTGTAATCGAAAAGATAGATTATTACTGACTCCTGAGAAACCTCGATAACTCGGTCTTGCAAGGTGAGGACAGGTAGAAGAGTAAAGCGTCCGCGCCAAGGATGGCGCGGCTCGAGCCCCCAGGGAAGGGTTTACGGCGTCTTTACGATCTGCCTGTTTTCACCACTACAGGCACTTTGTCATTAACCTCATGATTACAATGTCCCACCGCTCTCCTCAGTGCGCATTTCCGCATTCTCTCTGGCGACCCGTTTGGCGTATCGCTGCGCCAATACCGCACAAACCATCAACTGAACCTGATGGAATATCATCAGCGGCAATACCATAACCCCCACTACCGAGGCAGGAAACAGCACATTAGCCATCGGAATTCCATTAGCCAGACTTTTCTTCGAACCGCAGAACACAATGGTAATTTCATCGGCAGTATTGAAACCCAACCAACGGGCAGCCAACGTATTGACGACCAATACCAATGTCAGCAAGACCATTGAACAAACCAATATTGCCAGCAACGACCAGCCGTCGATTTGATGCCAAATCCCCTGCACTACCGCCTCACTGAAGGCAACATAAACCACCAACAGAATCGATGACCGGTCAGTAATATTGACCAGTTTCTTATGACGCTCAACCCATTTGGCTATCAGTGGGCGTGATAAGTGACCGACAATAAACGGCACCATCAATTGCATGACGATAGAACCGATAGCATGCAAAGTATCAGTATCGCCCCCCTGGGTATGCATCAACATCCCGACCAGAATCGGTGATAAGAATACACCGAGGATACTGGATGCCGAGGCGCTACATATGGCAGCAGCAACATTGCCTCCGGCCACCGAGGTATAGGCGATAGCGGATTGCACTGTCGCTGGCAATGCACACAGATACAGGAACCCCAGATACAACGTTGGCGTTAACACCCCGGGAACTAACACATTCATACCCAATCCCAATAGCGGGAACAGGGCAAAGGTACTGAGGAATACCACCAAATGCAGTTTCCAATGCCCCATGCCGGAGACTATAGCGGCGCGGGACAGTTTGGCACCGTGCATAAAGAACAGTAATGCGATAGCCGCCGTCGTCAGGTGTTCAAACCCTACTTTGACCTCACCCTCACAAGGAAAGATGGAGGCAATAATAACGACCAGTATGAGTACCAATAAGAACTTATCTATTCGTAAGCGTTGTAACCAAGACATGCAAAAGTATTCCTTCAATATACCCTTCGCTCTGGAAGCTGCGGGGGTGTTAGCTACGCTTACTCACCCGAATCACTTACTGATGTAAGCTCATCGGGATTTGTTCGCTTGCTGCCTACCCGTAACTCCAATAGCTTTGGGTATAGTTTAAAAAAAACGAAGAGGTCTAACTCAATGTGCAGTGACAACTGGCAGCGTTTTTTTCTGTTGATCAGAGGTAATGCCCAACTCAATCAACTCCATCACCGTAATCGCTTCAGATGCTGGCACTGGATTGGCTGCCGTACCCAAAATGGCTTCACGGATCCCAGCATAGTAAGCAGGATAATTACCCGGTAATGTCAGCAGAGGTTTCTCGGCCAGAACACCATCATGTGACAGTGTCACGACACCATCGCGCATGTCATAGCCCCAGTCAGCCTGCGGTAAACGCTCACCCGCTTTCAGTCGGTCTTCCTGCGGATCTAAACCAAATTTAATGTAGCTGCCTTGCATGCCGTGGACGATATAACGCGCAGTTTCTGCCGCCGCCAAAACGGTGCCATGCAACACCACACGTTGATCTGGATAACTGAGAATGGCATGGAAGTAGTCAACCGACTGCGCCCCTGGACGTAGCATTCCTAAATCCACATTTAAGCTGTCTGGCAAACCAAAGAGTTGCAGCGCTTGATCCAGTAAATGCGGCCCCAGATCGTACCAAATACCGCTGCCAGCGCCGCCTTGCTCGCGCCAGCGCTGACGGATTTCAGGGCGATAACGGTCAAAGTGAGATTCAAAATAGACGATTTTCCCCAGCGAACCTTCCGCCAGTAGTGTTTTTAATGTCAGAAAATCACTGTCCCAGCGGCGATTATGGAATACAGATAATAGCAGCCCAGCTTCGTCAGCCTGTTTCTTCAGATCTCGTGCTTGTGACAGTGTCACGGTAAACGGTTTATCGACCACCACATGTTTACCGGCTGCCAGTGCCCGCTGGGCCAAAGGGAAATGGGTATCATTGGGGGTTGGAATAACGATGAGTTTAATTGAAGGGTCATCAAATAAGGCTTGCGGATCAGAAACGACAGTCATTGACGGCCAATCTGCATGAACTTTACTGGCATCACTACTGGAAACCCCTGCCAGTTCCAGCCCAGGCGTCCCCATTATCAGGGGAGCATGGAATGTTTTACTGGCGTAGCCATAACCCAGTAAACCCACTTTTATTTTTTCAGCCATCACATATTTCCTCTTGCCCGGTATCACTCGATACAATCGATTTGACACTATGATGATTCCCGCGACAAGAGGTAATTTTTTGCTGCACGAGACCAGCGGCATTAAACCCTTACGATGCCCTCGCCATTCTCGCGCCATTCAGGGTGGCGTAAGCTGCGTTGTGGATAATTGGTTTCAATGCTGCGACGCCTGAAATCACTGGGGCTAACCCCTACGCGTTTGCGGAATACTCGGGAAAAATAAAGCTGGTCGTCATATCCCACCACCCGACCAATGGTCGCGATCGGTTCTTGCGTGGTTTGCAGTAATAATTTAGCGCGGATCACCCGCTGGTCTTCGCGCCAGCGCAAGATATTAATCCCCACTTGCTCGCGAAACAGGTGCGCCAAGCGTGACGGTGATAAACAGACATGGCGGGCAACTTCATCGATGCGCAACTCACCCGCCAAATTGCCGGTGATAAATTGGCATGCTTCGATCACCCGTGGGTCCATAATACGTTGCGGGCTGAGAGGATCTTCTTCCATTGAACGTAGCAATAGCCGCTCTAACAAATTCATCCCTAGCTCTTCACCAAACCGCCGCCCGGATTTTTGTGTCTGTTCTATATTGGCAAACAGACGATCGAATTCCAGCAACAAGTTATTGTTGGGTAAGGATAAACGCCCTACTTCATGGGTTTTACTGTGCCACTCCAACCAATCTGCCCAATAGGCCCGAGGACGGAAATAGACCCAGCGATGATACCAACAATCACTGTTAGGTGAGCGACCATAATAATGTGCCGCTTTAGGCGGAAAGAGCAGCAAATCACCAGGGTTACTGTAAAAGGTGTTTTCACCATCAAAGATCTTGCCCTGACCCTTAATGGTCAGATTCAAGATATAACCTTTCATGCCGCCGGGCCGGTCGATAAAGAAATCGAGTGGTCCATCAGCCAGAATCGGGGTTAATCCAGCCACCAAATAAGCGTTAAAAGTGTAGCCTGGCAGCAAGGGATTGGGTTGTGGTTCCTGAACCATTCGATGGTACATTGAGTCTCCTTGGTGTCATTTATGCGCTTATACCCGTCATACATCAGTTTATCGGGCAGATTTCAAACTGCCCGATAGTGATAACAAAATTGTGAGCCACGGTGGGTTTTTATGGACTTTCCTGTCATCCGTGCACTTATACCGTCCGTTTAGCCAGCTGTTTGTAACGGTCGAAGATAACCGCTGCCAGCAGGATCAAGCCGCGCACCACGTATTGCGAGAACGGGGAAATATTCAGTAGGTTCATGGCATTTTCCACTGTCCCCAGAATCAAAATACCGGCGATGACATAGGAAATTTTGCCAATCCCGCCTTTGAGGGATACCCCACCCAGCACACAAGCGGAGATGACTATCAACTCATAACCAATCGAGGTCATTGGCTGACCACTGGTCATACGTGAAGCCAGGATGATCCCCGCAGCGGCGGATACCAGACCAGACAACACAAAGATAATGATTTTGGTACGTACCACCGGAACACCGGCCAAACGAGCGGCATCTTCATTACCCCCGATCGCCAGTGTATTGCGGCCAAAGGTGGTTTTATTCAACAAGAAACCAAACAGTGCCAGGCAAGCAATAGTGATCCAGATAGGCGCAGGCAAACCCAGCCAGTTGGTGTAACCGAGCGCGAAGAAACGTTCATCTTCGATACCCACAGCTTTACCATCAGAAATAATGTAAGCCAGACCACGAACAATCTGCATGGTTGCCAGAGTGGTTATCAGGGCGTTTATCTTCAGCCGGGCAATGACAAAACCGTTGATCAGACCACATAATGCGCCCAGTAACAAACCCGCCCCCACCCCCAGCCATAAGCTTTCAGTCATATTGATGACTACCGCGGTGGTGACCCCCGCACAAGCAATAACTGATGCGACAGATAAGTCAAAATCACCGGATGCCAAACAAAACAGCATACCGCACGCCACCATCCCGGACATTGAGATAGCCAGCCCCAAACCTTTCATATTGATAAAGGAGCCAAAATTAGGCACAAATATGACACAGCCAATAAACACCACGGCGAATACCACCAGCATGCCGTAGCTATCCCAAATGCGAGATAGCCCCAGCCCTCTTTTAGCGGGAGCCTCTTGCGGTGGCTGCGACTGAGGTGATGCAGGGGTTTTCTTATCTGAACTTAACGTCACACTGGACATGGATGTATTCATTACAATCTTCTCCTTCACAATCAGGCCACCGCTGGTGCGGTATCCGTCGCAATATTCGGGGTACGTAGCATCGCCAAACTGAGCGCTTGCTCTTCAGTGGCATCATCGTGATTTAACTCACCGGAGATGGCTCCTTCGCGCATCACCACAATTCTGTCCGCCAGCCCAAGAACCTCTGGCAAATCGCTCGACGCAAACAGCACGGCAATGCCCTGTTTCGCCAGTTCATAAATCACGTTATAGATTTCATGCTTGGCGCCGACGTCAATACCGCGTGTCGGTTCATCCAGCAGGATCACTTTCATATCCTCAGATAACCAGCGGCCCAAAATGGCTTTCTGCTGATTTCCTCCGGAGAGATTCATAATCAACTGCTGAGGGCCAGGGGTTTTGATATTCAAGGACTGAATGCGTAGTGCGGCGTTCTCTTGTTCCCAGCGATTGTTAATCAGGCAGCCAGCGGTCAGTGTTTTGCGGCGGGCGCTGATATTGATATTGTCCTGCACCGAATGCACTGGAATCATACCGTCGGCTTTGCGATCTTCCGGACACAGCATGACACCGGCGGTAATGGCATCAATCGGCGAGCGAATAGTGAGCGGCTTGCCATCCAGTAACACCTGCCCACTGCTCAGTTTGGTACCACCAAATAGCCCTTTAAGTAATTCGCTGCGCCCGGCACCGACCAGCCCAAACAAGCCGACAATCTCACCTTGATGTACGGTTAGGCTAATGGGAGATTTCACGCCAATGGCTTTGACGTTTTGTAATGTCAGGCGCTCAGGCCCAATGTCACGCGGCAGATAACCATAAATATCCCCCAGATTGCGCCCGACCATGGCTTGTACCAGCGAATCATTATTCACCTTATCCATATCATCAAAAGTACGTACGTAGCGGCCATCTTTGAACACGGTAATGGCATCACTCAGCGCAAAGATTTCTTCCATACGGTGAGAGACATACAAGATGACGCGCCCTTCAGCACGTAACTCCCGGATCACCCGGAACAGTTGCTCGATTTCCCGCGCAGAAAGCGAACTGGTCGGCTCATCAAACGCAATAATTTTGGCATTACGCGCCAGTGCCTTAGCAATTTCCACCATCTGCCATTGGCCGATGGAGAGGTATTTGAGTGGCGTATCGGGGTCAATATCCAGCCCCAAATGTTTGAGTTGTAAGCTGGACTCATAACGCAGTAATTTACGATCAACCATGCCCATCTTGGTGGGCAATTGGCCCAAATAGATATTTTCTGCCACTGTCATTTCCGGAACCAAATGCAGTTCCTGATAAATGATTGCCACGCCCGCATCAAGCGCTTCGGTGGTATTGGTAAAATTAACGGCTTTGCCTTTAATATGAATCTCACCCTGAGTCGGGGTGTAATTGCCGCTGAGAATTTTCAGCAGAGTCGATTTCCCTGCGCCATTCTCCCCCATCAGGGCATGGATTTGCCCGGCCTGACAGGTAAAACTGATATCATCCAGCGCTTGCACACCGGGGAAACTTTTTCCGATGCCACAAAAAGCCAGATACGGTGACTGTTCGGCTTCCAGCTCGGCTTGTAACGCAGAATGGAGTGCTGACATGATGGTTTCCTTATAAAGTTTGGGTTGCAGCGGGGCCAAATATCAAATGACCCCGATGCGCCATAGCGTGTAGTGGAATTACATCAAGCCTTTCTTCTCTAACTCAGTTTTGAAGTTATCGCGGGTGATCAGCACCACATCAGTCACTTCAGTAAATTTCGCTGGCTCAACATCTTTGGTGACCCAGTCATGCAGCATCTGAATGCTCTTATAACCGTGGATATCCGGGCTGGGTAACAGAGAACCGTAGAAGCCAGTCGCCTGACCTTTGGACAGTTCGCTAACCGCATCAACCCCATTGATACCAATGCCTATCACATTCGGAGCCTTAAAGCCCTGACCTTCAGTGGCACGCACACCACCCAATACGGTGTTGTCGTTCATCCCGACGATCAGCCAGTTTTTCACTTCAGGATGCTGTACTAACATAGAGTTAGCGGCATCGAATGCCCCTGGGATATCATTGGATTTAGTGGGAACTTTGTAGATCTGTTTTTCCGGGAAGCCCGCAGTTTTCAATGCGTCCATTGAGCCAGAAGTGCGACGGCGCGCGGTATCCAGCTCATCAGAAGTGATCGCCATAACAGCGGTTTCCCCTGGCTGCCACCCCCGTTTATTCATCTCTTTCCACAGTTCTTGCCCTTGGCGCTCACCAATTTTGGTCGCCGCCATCATCACCAATGGCACGCTCTCCATGGGTTTACCTTTGGCATTGACGAATTGATCGTCAACGGCGATCACTTTCAGGTTATAACTGCGAGCCTTAGCTTCAATGGCGGGCCCTAGTTTCGGATCAGGGGTACAGATAACGAAACCTTTCGCACCACTGGCGGCCAGACTGTCGATGGCATTTAGGGTTTTTTCACCATCGGGCACGGCTATTTTTATCACTTCAAAACCTAAATCTTTGCCCGCTTTATCGGCAAACTTCCACTCGGTCTGGAACCAAGGCTCTTCAGGTTGCTTAACTAAAAATCCTAGTTTCATGCTTTCGGCAATAGCTGAATGTGACATAACTGCCGCTAACCCAACCACTGCCAGCGCTTTAGTTAATTTATGCATAGTGTTCTCCGGACTTTTTTTGTAGGAAGAGATATTTTTTGTTTATTTAATCAACACCAACAACAATCAATTGTTTTTCAGTGGAAACGTTATCAATCGTATTTTTCAACGTTAATAAGCTTTAATCCTTTATTAAAAGCGACCTAACCTCACCATATCCGCTAAGACGGGAACAGTTTTAACGTTAATTACGTGTCAGAATGTAGAGCGCTATCACATCCAGGGATTACAGTTTATTTATCCATGTATTCAGCAAATTTAACCTATTGCTAACTTTTGACTAGCATCACAAAAACGCTATAGGAAGCAGAAAAGTGCATACTTCCAGCTATTGACTCCTCACCTCTTGCTGTCACTCACTCCTATCTTTGTTAGCAATTAATAGGGTTAGTAATTAATAAGTAATTGCCCTTGAATCCTTGTTTTCAGTAATGAGTTAGGAGCAACCACCATGACAGGCGACGTTATATCGGCAGACCGCCCTTTTTTGACAAAAGAGGCTATCTCGCTCGGGTTGGATTTTGGCAGCGATTCCGTTCGGGTATTGGCGGTGGATTGTCAGGATGGCACCGAGATAGACACTGAAGTTGTTTACTACCCTCGCTGGCAGAAAGGCCTCTACAGCCACGCTGCGCAAAACCAGTTCCGCCACCATCCCCTCGACTACATCGAAGCCATGGAACAGGCTATCCGCCAAGTCGTTAGCCGCCTGTCAGGAGAACAACGCCAACACATTATTGGCATCGGCGTTGATACCACCGGTTCCACCCCCGCACCGATTGATGCACAAGGTCAGGTATTGGCGTTACGTCCTGATTTTGCTGAAAACCCTAATGCAATGTTCGTACTATGGAAAGATCACACCGCCATAGAAGAAGCTGAAGAAATCAATCGGTTATGTCGCAGTGGCGAATTTGAGGATTATTCGCGTTATATCGGTGGGGTTTACTCTTCTGAATGGTTTTGGGCGAAAATTCTGCATGTCACGCGCGCCGATAAAGCGGTGCGAGATGCAGCGGTATCATGGATTGAGCTATGCGACTGGGTTCCCGCGCTACTTTCAGGCACCACTTCTCCTAAAGATATTCAGCGGGGTCGGTGCGCTGCGGGGCATAAAAGCTTGTGGCACCCATCATGGGGAGGATTACCGCCGCGTGAATTCCTGGCCGCACTTGATAACAGTTTAGTCAGCCAACTCGATTACCCGATGTTCACTGATACCTATACCGCTGAACGCCCGGTCGGTCTGATTACCGCTGAATGGGCCGAGCGTTTGGGGCTGCCTGCGACTGTGGTTATTTCAGGTGGTGCATTCGATTGTCATATGGGTGCCGTCGGTGCCGGTGCTCAACCTTATACTTTAGTTAAAGTTATTGGCACTTCTACTTGCGATATATTGATTGCCGATGAGAAGTTAGTCGGTGAGCGGGCTATCGCCGGAATTTGCGGGCAGGTAGAAGGTAGCGTAGTTCCCGGCTGGATTGGTATGGAAGCGGGCCAGTCAGCATTCGGTGACATGTATGCCTGGTTCAGCCGTTTATTGAGCTGGCCACTGCATCAAGCTGCACTGACACAACCAGAATTACAACCACAGTTAAAACAGATTGAATCTACCCTGCTGGCTTCACTGACGGCTGAATGGGCTAAAAATCCCTCACTTGATAATCTGCCAGTGGTATTGGATTGGTTTAATGGCCGCCGCACCCCGAATGCCAATCAGCGACTAAAAGGCGTTATCACTGATCTCAATCTGGGAACGGATGCTCCCACGCTATTTGGTGGGTTTATCGCTGCCACCGCATTTGGTGCCCGCGCGATTATGGAATGCTTCGAACAGCAAGACATTCCGGTAGAGAACGTGCTGGCATTGGGCGGTATTGCACGCAAATCACCGGTTATCATGCAGGTTTGTGCTGATGTTATGAACCGACCAATCCAAATTGTGGCATCCGATCAATGTTGCGCTTTGGGCGCGGCGATTTTTGCCGCTGTTGCCGCCGGTGTGTTTGTTGATGTACCGACAGCACAACAACATATGGCGTGTAAGATTGAACGCACTCTGACACCTAATGCAGCACAAGTTGCCCGCTATCAACAGCTTTATCAACGCTATCAACAGTGGTGTCTATCCGCTGAGCCACACTACGCACCGGTAACCGAAGCGTGATTAACCGGCTGATTTATAACTTTATGCTGTATAAAAATTGATTAAATGGAGTATCCGATGGACGTATTCAAGCAATCAGAAGTGTGGTTTGTGATAGGCAGTCAAAACCTGTATGGCCCTAAAACTCTGCAACAAGTTATGGATAATGCCCATCATGTCGTCAATAGCCTCAATAGTGAAGCGGGCTTGCCGGTCAAACTGGTGCTTAAACCTTTGGTGACCACGCCAGATGAAATTACCGCGTTGTGTCGTGAGGCCAACTACGATACCGCCTGTATTGGCGTCATGACCTGGCTACATACCTTCTCACCGGCCAAAATGTGGATTGGTGGACTGAGTATTCTGAATAAACCGTTGCTGCAATTCCATACTCAGTTTAATGCTCAAATCCCATGGGAAACCATGGATATGGACTTTATGAACTTGAACCAAACTGCTCATGGTGGCCGTGAGTTTGGTTTTATCGGCGCACGTATGCGCCAGCAACACAGTGTTATCACCGGTCATTGGCAAGATAAAGAAGCTCATCAGCGGATTGGCCAGTGGATGCGCGTTGCGGCAGCCAAACAGGAAAGCCAACAACTGAAAGTTGCCCGTTTCGGTGATAATATGCGCGAAGTCGCAGTAACTGAAGGGGATAAAGTTGCAGCACAAATCCAGTTTGGTTACTCGGTGAATGCCTATGGCATCGGTGATTTAGTCACCGTGGTGGATGCGGTCAGCAAAGGTGAGATTGATGCCTTGGTTGAAGAATATGAAGCCACTTACCGGCTGACAGATGCGGTGCAACTGAATGGCAATAAACGCGAAAACCTACTGGATGCCGCGCGTATTGAATTGGGTATGAAGCGTTTTCTGGAACAAGGTGGTTTTAAGGCTTTCACCACTAACTTTGAAAATCTATATGGATTAAAACAGTTACCGGGCTTGGCGGTTCAACGCCTGATGCAACAAGGTTACGGTTTTGGTGGCGAAGGTGATTGGAAAACCGCTGCATTATTACGCATTCTGAAAGTCATGGGTACCGGCCTAAAAGGCGGCACCTCCTTTATGGAGGATTACACCTATAACTTCCAGCCAGGTAATGATCTGGTGGTGGGTTCCCATATGCTGGAAGTGTGCCCATCTATCGCCAAAGAAGAAAAACCACTGTTGGATGTGCAGCATTTAGGTATTGGTGGTAAAGCCGATCCCGCCCGGTTGATCTTCTCGACTCCGGCAGGCCCGGCACTGAATGCCAGCTTAATCGATATGGGTAATCGCTTCCGCTTGTTGGTCAATGTGGTTGATACCGTCGAGCAACCGCATCCGTTACCAAAACTACCGGTAGCGCGCGCTATTTGGCAAGCTCAGCCTTCACTGGCAACCGCCGCCGAGGCATGGATTATCGCGGGTGGTGCGCACCATACCGTGTTCTCACAAGCTATTGGCGTGGATGAGTTGCGTTTGTATGCTGAAATGCACGGCATTGAATTCCTGCTTATTGATAACGACACCACATTGCCAGCATTCAAAAATGAAATTCGCTGGAATGAAGTCTATTACCATCTGAATCGCTGAGTCAGGCATATCCGTACATCACGATAAAGGGGTTTCCCCCCTTTAGACTGCTGACACACCTCGACAACTCGATCTTGCAAGGTGAAGGCAGGTAGAAGAGTAAAGCGTCCGCGCCAGGGAAGGCGCGGTTCGAGCCTACAAGGATGCTTGTTTTAACAAAAGAAGTACGGCGTCTTTACGATCTGCCTGTTTTCACCGATACGGGCACATTGTCATTAAAACCCCCCTTTATTTATTCTGTCTGTAATCGCCACAGGCGTGCATAAGTGCCAGATTTATCCAACAACTCTTGATGGTTACCCTGCTCTAATACTTGCCCCTCTTTTAACACCAAAATACGATGACATTGACGCAAGGTGTTTAAACGATGTGCAATGCAGATTACTGTGCGATTACGCGTGATTTCCGGCAACTGGCGCATAATCGCCGCCTCAGACTCATAATCCAGCGCACTGGTTGCTTCATCAAGAATCAGTATTTTGGGATCCGCCATCAGTGCTCTCGCCAATGCAACTCGCTGCCGCTGCCCTCCCGATAACAAACTGCCGCGTTCGCCAACGGGCGTTTGATAACCCTGTGCTAGTGCAGCAATAAAGTCATGTGCGCCAGCTAATCGAGCAATATGCTCAACATGAGCATCATCAGCGTTTGGCCGACACTGGCATATGTTGTCACGTATCGAGCCAGAAAATAGTACGCTCTCCTGCAACACCACACTCATCTGACAGCGCAATGTGGTGGCATCCGTAATAGCCAAATCCTGCCCGTCGACCAAAATTTGCCCGTGTTGTGGCGTATATAATCGTTGGAGTAGCTTGGTTAATGTGGACTTTCCGCAGCCAGATGGGCCGGTAATACCAATAAACTCACCACCAGCAATCTCTAAATTAAGGTTTTGTATCACTTCGGCGGTATCGGGTCGATAACGGAAACGTACCTGTTTAAAAGCCAGCCCCCCTGGGCTATTCGAACTCGATAACAACCCAGCGCTGCCCGGTTCAGTGGGATAATCCAGAATGGTACCAATGCGTTTTAGCGCCACCTGCGTATGCTGAAAATCTTGCCAGATTTGCGCCAAACGCAAGATAGGCTGAGTGACATAACCCGAAAATAACGTAAACGCGATAAACTGGCCGGGGCTAAGCTCTCCGTCCAATACCAACGTGACACCAACCCACAATAAAATTGCCGAAGTCACTTTATTAATTAAACTGATACCTTGCTCAGCAATATTGGCAGCTCTGGCACAAGCAAATGAGGCACGGACATAGTTTGCCAATGAACGCCGCCAACTCCGATTAAACTGGTTTTCGGTGGCAGATGTCTTGATAGTTTCCAATCCACTAATCGCTTCGGTGAGAAATGCCGTATTCTGTGCACGGGTTTCATATTGGCGCTCCACCCGCTTACGTAGCATTCCGCCCGCAGCCCACCAAAACAGCAGATAACAAACCAGAGAGAACAAGACTATCCATGTCAGTGGTTGGCTATAGCAAAACATCACTGCGATAAAAGTGCTGACAAAAACCAAATCCAGTAGCATGGTTAAAGCAGAACCAGTTAGAAAGCTGCGAATTTGCTCCATTTCTCGCACTTTAGCGATGGTTTGTCCGGTTTGTTGTGAAGCGAAGTAACCCAGTGGCAACCCCATTAAATGGCGATAAAGCCCGGTATTAAGCTCGGCCCCCACTCGGCTGGATAAATGTGAAAACAACCACCCGCGTAAAAAGGTATAGCAGGGTTCCACAATCGCCAGCGCAATCATGGCAATTCCCAGCACCATTAGGCTGCCCATCCCGCGGCTCACCAGAACTTTGTCGATAACCGTTTCAAATAGCATCGGCGTCACCAGCAAAATCCCCTGCAATAGCAATGAAACCAAAATGATATTACGCAACTGGAGGCGGTATTTGGTGATAACCGGAATAAACCAGCTAAAGCCAAAGGGTATTTTCTTTTGCTCATGCAGCTCAGCTTTTGCCAATAATATGGCCTCGCCACACCACAAGCTGGCGAGTTCCTGCCGGCTTATCTGTTTTTGTAGATGTTGTTGCTGACTATCGGCATAACAATAAATGCTCGCTTCTTGTTCATTAAGGGCCAATAACACGTACCACTGAGTATCACAACTGAATAGCAGTGGCAGCGTCAGATTGTCCAGACGTGAAATGGGATAGTTCACCGCCCTGGCCCGCAAGCCAATCCAATTAGCACAGCGACATAGAGTAATATTATCGATATCTTGCGGCGCTAATCCGACCTTATGTGCCAAGTGTGAAGATTCAACAGCCAAATCAAAACAGGCCGCAGCACGGGCCAGCGCCGCCAACGGTTGATTAACCTGAGTCGTGGTTGAATTCATCATTATCAACGCTCCCTCATGGCTTCGGATTGGTACTGCTGCAACGGGCTGAGTAAGTAATCGATAACCCGCCGACGGCCGGTCTTAATCTCTGCGCTGACAGACATACCTGCTGATAAACGCACCGGTTTCCCCTCGACGGTCAGTGTGTCGCTGTCGAGTCGAATGCGTGCCGGAAACACCAAGCCTTGCTGTTGATCTTCCATGGCATCGAGGGAAATATGTTTGACTTCACCAGAGAGAGTACCGAATCGGGTATAGGGGAAGCTGTCTATTTTGACTTCCACCGCCTGACCCGGTAGAACAAAACCGATATCTTTATTGAGGATCATCACATCCAGTTCTAGCTGGTGACTTTCTGGAACCAAGATCATAAGCGGTTGAGCACTGGTGACGACACCGCCCAGTGTATGTACCGAGGATTGCTGTATCACACCGTCGACGGGTGCACGTAAAGTTTGTTGCCGCTGTTTTTCCGTTAACTTAACCAACTCTTGCTTTAGTTGGTTGATAACTTCGTGAGCCTTATTCAACTGCTCCTGATAACTTCGTTTCTTCTCAGCTAAATAGTGCAATCGGACTTGCGCAAGGTTGCGCATTTTAGCGCGCAGAACAGCTTGCTCACTCTCTAAACGATTGCCCTCCGCGCGCGCATTTAACCACTCCCGTTCTTGTATCAATACCTCAGCTTCAGCAATTGCCTTGGATTTCACCAGAGTTTGTAGTGCCTGCAATCTTTGATGAATATTTTTCATCAAAGCCTTGTGATGAGTAATATTGGTACTTCCGGCCTGAATATAAGCCTGATTAACGGCTCGCTCGCTGTCTTGACGTGCCAGCTCGGCGTTAACTTCATCATATTCTTTCGTCAACAGGGATTTAGCTGTCATGACTAAATTCTCAGGGCTATTATCGGGATAGATGAAATTCGTCAGAGGGGCATCAGTGAGCAGCGCCGACATTCGCGCGGCCTCCAGCGAACGGTGCATTAATTGTTGGTTGATATTATTAACTTCAGCATCGACCCCAATGGGGTTGAGTTCTAACAGCACCTGACCGGCAACCACCCGGTCACCATCATGAACATTGATTGCCACCACAACACCAGGCTCAAGTGACTGGATAATTTTGGAATGTTCAGCAACAATCACTTTCCCATTTGCTGATGCATGAATATCTAGCCTTCCCGCAATCGACCAAACTAATACCAATAACAATGTCAGTGCCAAAAACCAGGCAGTACGCCTTGCCAATGGCGCTACCGGACGCTCTACAATATCCAGATAGGCCGGAAGAAAGTCATATTCGTCGCGGGTTCGTTTCGTTGCGTGATGGCGTTGCCAGCGTTTTTTTAACCCGTCGAAAATGGCTAATTTCGCCCAAAATTGCATCAACTTCATTGTGATTCCTCATGGCTAAAGTCGGCTTGCTGCTGCCAAAGTTGGGCATAGATACCGTTCTGCGCCAACAGTTGGTCATGATTTGCCAGCTCAGCCACACAGCCTTGTTTTATGACGGCAATACGATGACAGTGCCGCACCGTCGAAAGGCGGTGAGCAATGGTAATGACGGTGCGGTTGGCAATAATGCGGGACATATTTTTCTGAACTTCAGCCTGCGACTCATCATCCAGAGCACTGGTCGCCTCATCAAAAATCAATACGCGGGGATTGGCCAGTAGAGTACGGGCAATCGCAATACGCTGACGTTGCCCACCAGAAAGGGATGCCCCGCCTTCAGACAGCACGGTGTCATACCCTAGCGGCAAGGCCAGAATAAAATCGTTCGCGCCCGCCAGACAGGCCGCATCAACGACGTCACTCAGTGAGGCAGTTGGCCGAGAATAGGCAATATTTTCACGAACAGTGCGGTTAAACAGGTAGTTTTCTTGCATGACCACACCGACCTGACGACGTAGATACTCAGGAGAGAAATGATTTATCGGGTAACCATCAATATTAATAACACCCTGTTCAGCGATATAAAGGCGCTGTAACAGCCGCGCGACCGTACTTTTTCCTGAACCTGACGGGCCGACCAGCCCGACATGCTCTCCCGCGCGCAGTGATAATGAGAAATGACGCAATACAGGATCAAGATCGGGGCGATAACGGAAAACCACATTGTCCAAGGTGATATCACCGTTAATTTGGCGATTAGACGGTGCGACACCCGTGGCTTGCTCGACCGGCAAACTTAAAATATCGGATATCAGCATCAGCCCAACTTTCGCTCGTATACTCTGCTGCCATAAATCAACCAACTTACTCATTGGCATTAATGCTTGTACCGCCAGCATATTAAAAGCAATTAACTGCCCGATACTCAGTTGCACAGACATGACTTGATATGCCCCAATAACAATCACCAGCGCACTGGCCAATTTTTGCAGTAACTGGGCACACTGGCTGCTGAAGTTTTGCAGGTTTTGCACCTGAAAATTAGCTTGAGCGTAGTCTCGTGTTTGCGTCTCCCACCGCTGCTGCATCTGCGGTTCTAAGGCCAGGCTTTTAACGGTTTCAACGCCGGAGACAGTTTCGGTTAAAAATGCACCATTCTGAGCGGCGCAACTGCACAACACTTCAACTCTCTTTTGCAAGGGACGGGTGGTTAATGCCGCTAATAACAGATATAGCGGCAGTGTAGCCAGGACAATTAATGTCAGGAGCGGCGAAATACACCACATAACAATAAATAAGATGAGGGTAAAAACAACATCAACACATAAGGTCAGCGCTGTCCCGGTAATAAACTCACGAATATTATCCAGCTCACAGACTCGCGCCACAATATTCCCGACATGTCGTTGCTTAAAATAACTTAATGGTAACTTTATTAAGTGATTAAATAGTTTACCCCCCAATAAAATATCCACTCGAGTTGTGGTATGACTAAAAATATATTCACGCAAAAACTTCAGTACAACCTCATATACTCCTACCACCAATAATACGATAATTAACACGTCGAGAGTCGTTAGTGCATTATGCACCAGGACTTTATCCATAATAACCTGAAAGAAAAGTGGTGATATCAATGCCAGAAACTGTAATAGCATTGATAACACCAGCACCTGAATCAGGGATTTGCGATGGCGTAATAAAACGGGGATAAACCACCGAATATCAAAGCGTGAATGGCTACAATAGAATACCACCCCCCCCCCACATCTCACTAAGTAGCTGATAGCTAATTATTTGTGGTTTACTGCTATCAGCATGCTGCAGCAATGCCTCATTATCATTTAATCGTGCTAATAAGATAAACCTGCCCTCTGTATCACGAAATGCCAGTGGTAACTGCTCAGGTTTTATTTTATTTAATGCCCGTTTTTTCATTTTAAAACGGGTCGATGTCGCTCGTGATAACTGTGATAAATATTGTTGCAATGAGGCGAGTGGCCCCCTGGTCGAAAGATCAACAGCAGCATTTTTACCCAATATTTCTACTGACTCCGCATTAACCCCTGCTAAGCGAAGTAATCGCGCAGCACAGACCAAAGAAGAGTGAATATGATTTCCCATAAATTAGACTACCTATAATTTTACCGTCAAAAACAAATAATTGTTCATGAAACCATAGAATATGACCATGGGATTGTAGGGCTTCTTTTATATACCACTTTTATAATCTAAGAATTTAAAATAAAACCGATCTCAAAATTTCTTTAATTTCATCAAAAAAAACAAAACTCACAAAATTAAAATATAAAAAGTAGAAATCGCAATATTGGTGTTATGGGTTAACCCGCAAACACCATCGCGCTATCAGCGGCGGTGGCCTCACATTTATTGATTTGTATCGCCAATTTTTTAGCGCTTTGTGTGATAATTTCGCCGTGATTTATAGTCATCGTGATTGGCCACCGCCGTTTTATCACCACTAACAGGAACTTTCGCACCATGACACCGACACTGTCTTCCTCTGCCGATGCTCTCCCTTCACTAGCAAATATGAGTCCTGAAACAAATTTGCTTCCCATTCAGCAAATTGCACAACAATTAGGCTTGAGCGCAGATGATTTAATCCCCTATGGTCACCCTATGGCGAAAGTTGATATCCGAGCATTACGGCCCGGTGGCCCACAAGGCAAACTGATTCTGGTTTCCAGCATCACCCCAACCCCGCTGGGGGAAGGTAAAACCGTCACGACCATTGGTTTAAGTCAGGGAATCAACCGCTTAGGCTATCGCGGGATGGCTTGCATCCGTCAACCGAGCCTTGGCCCAGTCTTTGGTGTTAAAGGGGGAGCGGCTGGCGGTGGTGCGGCACAAGTGTTACCCATGGAGAAGTTGAACCTGCATCTGACCGGTGATATCCATGCTATTAGCGCAGCACATAATTTGGCAGCGGCGGCGCTGGATGCACGTCTGTATCATGAACAGCGCATGGGCTCGGCTTTTAGTCAACAAACCGGCATGCCACTGCTAAATATTGATGCTCAACAGATCCTCTGGCCGCGAGTGGTTGACCATAATGATCGGGCGCTGCGCCATATTCAGGTCGGTGTGGGCGGCGGTACTCACGGTGTTGAGCGGCACGACCATGTGGAAATTACCGCAGCATCAGAACTTATGGCCATTCTGGCGTTGTCAGAAAGCTTGCACGACATGCGCCAACGCATTGGCCGGATAATTTTGGCCCACAGCACTAGCGGGCAAGCCATTACGGCTGATGACTTGGGGGTGGCAGGTGCCATGACGGCGCTAATGAAAGAGACCATCCACCCAACACTGATGCAAACCAGTGAACAGACGCCGGTGCTTATCCACGCCGGGCCATTTGCCAACATTGCCCACGGGAATTCTTCAGTGCTGGCTGACCGTCTGGGATTGCAGTTAGCAGACTATGTGGTGACGGAAGCCGGCTTCGGTTCTGATATGGGCATGGAGAAGTTCTTTAATATCAAGTATCGGCAATCTGGTATTGCGCCATCCTGTGTGGTTCTGGTCGCCACATTACGTAGCCTGAAAGCCAATAGTGGTGTTTTTGATATCAAACCGGGCCAACCTCTGCCTGCTGAAATTCTCGATACCAACATGCCTTTATTAAGCCAAGGTTGCGCCAATCTAAAATGGCATATTAATCATGCCAAAAGCTATGGCTTACCGGTGGTGGTGGCCGTCAATGGCTTCCCTGACGACAGCCCGGAAGAGCTGGCCTTTTTAGCCGACTATGCGCTATCTGCTGGCGCAGTTGCCTGTGAAATCAGTGAGGCTTTTGCCAAAGGTGGCGCGGGCACCACCGCCTTGGCTCAGCGCGTTATCGATGCTTGCGCTCATGCATCTCCTCCAGTACTGGCGTACCCTGACAGTGCCTCATTGGAGCAGAAAATAGAGATTTTGGCGCAGCGCTATGGCGCCCGTGAAGTCACGTTCACCCCACAAGCACGTCAGCAGCTTGACTCAATCACTAAGGCGGGTTTTGGTCATTTACCGCTGTGTATCGCCAAAACACCGTTGTCCATCAGCGCAGATGCCAGCTTAAAGAATGTTCCACGTGACTTTGTGTTGCCTGTCACCGCCTGTGCGGTGTCAGCCGGTGCCGGATTTGTGCGCATTTATGCTGGGGATATTATGACCATGCCGGGTCTGGGAACACAGCCTGCGTATTATCATATTGATATAGATGACGAAGGGTGTATTCGCGGGTTAAGCTAGTGTGATGTAGAGAAGGGTTAACTGCATAATGGGTTATCCCTTTTGATGAATATATAAAAGGCGCACTATGTCTCAACCTAAGGAATATCAACGTATTGGCGGCTGGCTATTGGCCCCTCTGGCTTATTTGATTGTGACATTGCTCAGTGCCAGCTTAATGTTGGCACTCTATGCTATGGCGATTTTTACGCCAGAATCCAGAGAATATCTGGTGACCAACTCGCAGGCATTTACTTTGCAATGGTATTTCTCCGTGGTCACCACGCTCTTAATGTGGATTTATACCTTATGGGTCATCTGGCTATTCTGTAGCCGCTCACAGCGATTCCCTAAATGGTTTATTCTCTGGCTATTACTTACCGTATTATTGGCATTAAAAGCCTTTGCTTTCTCGCCTATCAGTGATGATATCGCCTTACGTACCTTGGGTTGGCCCCTGCTGGCGGCGGCGGTTTTTGTGCCTTACATGAAACGTTCGCAGCGAGTGAAGCATACTTTTATTGAGTATTAAGCCAATTGCGCACTTTTTCTTCCAGGTATCCAATAGATTTCAAGGCGCAGGAAGGCGGCAAGCAAGAGCATCCCGATGAGCTGACACAAGTCAGTGATTCGGGTGACAAATCTGTCGGGAGCAGATTTGAACGCTGCTCGCAGCGGCCTCGTAGAGGCGAGGCCCATGGACGGGCCGAGTAATTGAGTGCAGCCAACACACCTGCAACTTGAAATATGACGGATAAAAGGGTAATAACCTTGCTCTTCATCTGTTGTTCTTAAGCCGCCAATTTTAGATAATAGGCGGCTTTACTTTTTTTGACTCCGCAATGATTTTTTGGGCTCCGTAATGACTTTTAGGTTCTGCAATGACTGAATACCTGCTGCTATTTGTCGGTACTGTTTTGGTAAACAACTTCGTTCTGGTCAAATTTCTTGGCCTGTGCCCTTTCATGGGTGTCTCCAAAAAACTGGAGACCGCCATTGGTATGGGGCTGGCGACGACTTTCGTACTGACATTGGCCTCGGTTTGCGCCTGGATGGTCAACAGCTTTATTTTACTGCCACTTGGGTTGGTCTATTTGCGGACGCTGGCCTTTATTTTAGTTATCGCGGTGGTGGTGCAATTTACTGAGCTGGTGGTGCGCAAAACCAGCCCGGCACTTTATCGCTTGCTGGGGATCTTTTTGCCGCTCATCACCACAAACTGTGCGGTATTAGGTGTGGCCTTACTTAATGTCAATCAATCACACAATTTTATGCAATCGGCAGTCTATGGCTTCAGTGCCGCCGCCGGTTTCTCTTTAGTCATGGTGCTGTTTGCGGCTATCCGTGAGCGGCTGGCTGTCGCTGACGTTCCCGCCCCCTTCCGTGGCTCGTCCATTGCCCTGATAACCGCGGGGCTGATGTCATTGGCCTTTATGGGCTTTACCGGATTGGTGAAGTTCTAATGATGTCGTTATGGATTGCCATTGGTGCATTAAGTACATTGGCGCTGATTTCTGGTGCCGTGCTAGGTTTTGCTGCCCGCCGTTTCCAGGTTGATCAAGACCCGGTTGTCGAGCAAGTTGATGCTATTTTACCGCAAAGCCAGTGTGGTCAATGTGGCTATCCCGGCTGTCGCCCGTATGCCGAAGCGGTATCAGCGGGTGGTGAGAAAATAAACAAATGCGCTCCCGGTGGCGAGCAAGTGATGCTTAAGCTGGCCGAATTGCTGGCCGTAGAGCCACAACCGTTGGATGGTGACGAAGCTGCCGCCCACCCGCAGCGCAAAGTGGCTTTTATTGATGAAGCAAATTGCATTGGTTGCACCAAATGCATTCAGGCCTGTCCGGTTGATGCCATTGTTGGCGCGACCCGAGCCATGCATACGGTTTTGCCGGATCTCTGCACCGGTTGTGACCTTTGTGTCTCGCCGTGCCCGACGGACTGCATTGAGATGATCCCGGTTGCTACCACCACCGCCAACTGGAAGTGGGATTTAAGCACCATCCCAGTTAAAAACCTTCCCAGCCAATTAGCTGCCTCGCAGATGATTCCGGTGAAAATGATAGATGTGGAGCAACATGTTTAAGCTGTTTACTGCCCGCAAACACGACAATATCTGGGAGTTTGATGGGGGTATCCATCCGCCAGAAATGAAGCTGCAATCAAGTCGGGTTCCAATGCGTATCGCGACTTTGCCGGAACAATTAATCGTTCCTTTGCAACAGCATTTGGGGCCAGAAGGCGAACTGCGCGTCAGCACCGGTGAGCGGGTGTTAAAGGGTCAACCGCTGACTGTTGGCCGTGGCCGTACGGTGCCGGTACATGCACCAACTTCCGGCGTCATCACGGCAATTGCGCCGCATACTACTGCCCACCCCTCCGGTCTGGCAGAGCTGTGTGTACACATAACTCCCGATGGTGAAGACCGCTGGCGCGAGCAACAGCCGTGGGCCGATTACTCGCTACACGATAAAACCTCCCTGCTGGAGAGGATCCATCAGGCGGGTATCGCCGGTTTAGGCGGCGCGGGGTTCCCTACCGCTAGCAAACTACAGGGCGGTTTGAACAGTGTAACCACACTCATTATTAATGCTGCCGAGTGTGAACCTTATATCACTGCCGATGATCGCCTGATGCAAGAACATGCCTCAGAAGTGGTCTTGGGGACACAGATTTTAATGTACTTGTTGCAGCCGCAGCAGGTGCTGATTGGTATTGAAGACAATAAACCCGAAGCTATCGCCGCCCTAAAACAGGCATTACGCGGTCAGGATAAAATACAGCTGCGGGTAATTCCTACCAAATATCCGTCAGGTGGGGCCAAGCAACTCACCAAGATCCTGACAGGTAAAGAAGTACCTTACGGTAAACACTCATCATCCATTGGCGTATTAATGCAAAACGTCGGTACTGTAGTGGCCATTAAGCGGGCGATTATTGACGACGAGCCATTAATTGAACGCGTGGTGACATTAACCGGTGATGCATTATCAAAACCAGGTAATTTCTGGGCCAGAATTGGCACGCCCGTACTGCATTTGTTGAAACTGGCCGGTTTTACACCGCAAAACCAACCGATGGTGATTATGGGCGGCCCATTGATGGGCTTTACCCTACCCAGTCTGGATGTACCGATTGTTAAGATCAGTAACTGTATTTTGGCTCCCACGGAAGCCGAAATGGGGTTATCTGAGCCTGAACAGTCGTGTATTCGCTGCGGTTTGTGTGTAGATGCGTGTCCGGCGGGTTTATTACCTCAGCAACTCTATTGGTTTAGTCGTGGCGAAGAGCATGAGAAAGCGCGCAATCATAATTTATTTGATTGTATCGAATGCGGTGCCTGCGCCTATGTTTGCCCAAGTAATATTCCTTTGGTGCAATATTATCGTCAGGAAAAGGCCGAAATACGCACCCTTGATCAAGAAGCTGAACGTGCTGCACAAGCGAAAGCGCGTTTTGAAGCTAAGCAGGCACGCCTTGAGCGGGAAAAACTGGCGCGCGAATTGCGCCACAAACAAGCCGCCGTCAAGCTGACAGATGTAGACCAACAGAGGGTTGAAGCGGCTGTCAGTCGTTTAGCGCGTGAATCTAATAATACAGATTCAACTATCAGTGTGACCCTTGGGCAAACACCCGATAATAGTGCCGCTATTGCTGCTCGTGAGGCTCGTAAAGAACAAGCTCGAGCACGTCAGGTAGAGAAAAAGCTTGCTACCGCCGAACCAGAAACTGATGCTATTGACCCACGTCAGGCCGCAGTTGCTGCGGCTATTGCCCGCGTTAAAGCTAAAAAAGCCGCGCAAGCTCAACTTGAGTCAGATGCGGTGAAAAGTGACAGTGAAGTATCAGAGGAAGATCCGCGCAAAGCTGCTGTCGCCGCTGCTATTGCCCGAGTGAAAGCCAAAAAGGCCGCACAAGCTCAACTTGAATCAGAACCGGTGAAAAGCGAAAGTGAAGCGCCAGAGGAAGATCCGCGCAAAGCTGCCGTGGCGGCGGCTATCGCCCGCGTGAAAACCAAAAAGGCTGCACAAGCTCAACTTGAATCAGAACCGGTGAAAAGCGACAGTGAAGCACCAGTGGAAGATCCGCGCAAAGCTGCTGTCGCCGCTGCTATTGCCCGAGTGAAAGCTAAAAAGGCTGCGCAAAGCGCATCAGCCGTTAAACCCTGACGAGGTAAGAACTGACGCGCTTTTGCCGTCGCAGTTGAGCGTCAGTTCACGGACATAAGGTAGGTGTAGGTAGATGTAATATCACGTAATTTAGATTCGGCGTGGCAACTATCGACCTCAATCACTTCCATTTCAATACCACCGCCGAACTCATCACGCAGCTTGGGCAGCACTTCATTAAACAAATATATTGAAAACTTGATACATTCTTTAGCATTACCTTGATGAGAAATAGCCAGAAACTCTCCCTTAGGAATTGAGATACTGTCTATCTCTCGATGCCCTTGAATTTCATGCCGTTTTTCTTTATCAATTGCCGTCGAATAATACATACTTTTCTGCCCTTGCTGATCCTTATTGGCAGAAAACAGGGAATACACTCGCTGGCAAGAGAAGTTAACTTCCTTAAAAAAATCGAGCATAATTTCATCTTTCATTGCCATGCAAGAGGAATGCTGCCCGCTGCAATGATTATGTTCATCAAAATTCAGCTGCCGGGTAAACCCGACCAGCTCTTGCGCAGGTAAAGATACCCGTTTGATTTCTGGCGTGTAATTCTCATAGAAGTTAAAGCGCGGAAGCATTCCCTGCACATCCCACTGATCCATCTGGCGAAAACTATTGGGCGTGACACCAAAGCGCTTCTTAAAGGTACGAGTAAAGGTCTGTTGTGAGTCGAAACCCAATTCATCAGAAATCTCAATGATTGGCCGACGCGAAATGCGTAGAGCAACAGCCGCGCGCGTCAGTACCCGTCCACGTATATAGGAGGCTAATTGTAACCCCACAATACTTTTAAATTTTCGTTGCAGATGCCATTTTGAATATCCGGAAATTTTTGCCACATCATCCAAGGTAGGACGTTTTTCTAAATTAATTTCAATCCATTCAATTAATTCATCTATAAACAATATGTCTTCGTTTATCATTTCATTGTTCTTTAAATATATAATTACACTGCATACTACATTAATCTATCATTATGCCAACGCTTTTCTCAACTCTCATTTCTCACGTTAATAAATCGTTAACTTACAATTAATTACAAATAAAACAATCATATCATCTATTATTATAATCGCCTGCTGCCCCCTGACTGTCACTTAAGTCTAATTACATATGCAGGTAAAAATCCTATTTTCACTAATTGCTTGTAACTACCCGGATATAAATTGCAAGTTAATTTTTTTGATTGGCGCTGTTTATTAAACATACCTGCTTTCTTAATAGAGCGGCAAATGATGAACAATAACCCTACGATTAGGGCGTATTACACTTTGCTTGAATAGGGTAGAATGCTGCACCAATATTATCCCCCTGACGGCTGAGTGTATTGACGCCCGCAAGCATCGACTTGCCCGCGCAACGCCTGCGTTTGAGAATCCTGATAAGTATTTGACATATGGTTACAATTTCATGAAATTCAGGCCTGTAACATCGACCCAGAACAAAGGGTTGCAGATAGCCAGTTCCCCTTTTACACATAATCAACGTAGCACCCGCAGTATTATGCTGCTGGTTATTTTAGCCTGCATTCCGGGGATTATTGCCCAGACTTACTTCTTTGGCTATGGCAGCCTAATCCAGGTTGCACTGGCTATCATTACCGCCGTGCTGGCCGAAGGCGCTGTCTTGCATTTACGTAAACAGCCGGTACTGACACGATTACAGGATAACTCTGCCCTACTCACTGGCTTATTGTTAGGTATCAGTCTGCCGCCACTTGCCCCTTGGTGGATGATTGTTCTGGGTACTGCATTTGCCATTATTATTGCCAAACAACTTTACGGCGGTTTAGGCCAGAATCCGTTTAATCCAGCCATGGTCGGCTATGTTGTATTACTGATTTCATTCCCGGTACAAATGACCAGTTGGCTTCCTCCGCTGCCATTACAGGGAACGCCGGTTGGATTCTATGACAGCTTATTAACTATTTTCACCGGATTCACCCAAAATGGTGCCGATATTCACCAATTGCAGATTGGCTATGATGGGATAAGTCAGGCCACACCGCTCGATAACTTTAAAACCTCACTGCGCTCCCAACCCGTGGAACAGATTCTGCAACAACCGATTTTTACCGGGGGGCTGGCGGGTATTGGTTGGCAATGGATTAACCTCGGTTTCCTGGCGGGCGGCCTGTTGCTGCTATGGCGTAAAGCCATCCACTGGCATATTCCGGTGAGTTTCCTGTTGGCTTTGGCAGGTTGTGCTGCTATCAGTTGGATGATTGCGCCACACAGCTTCGCCCCCCCTATGTTGCATCTGTTTTCTGGTGCCACCATGTTGGGTGCTTTCTTTATTGCAACCGATCCGGTCAGCGCCTCTACAACACCTCGTGGTCGGCTGATTTTCGGCGCATTGATTGGTATTTTGGTGTGGCTGATTCGCGTTTACGGCGGTTATCCCGATGGGGTAGCATTTGCGGTGCTGCTGGCCAACATCTGTGTTCCACTGATTGATCACTACACTCAACCACGCGTTTATGGTCATCAGCGTGGGCATAAATAAGGAGCCGTTATGCTAAATACTATGAAGCGTCACGGCATCACTCTGGCATTGTTTGCCGCAGGTGCCACTGGGCTGACAGCAGTGGTTAATTCGTTAACCGAATCTACCATCGCCCATCAGGCTGCACTACAACAGAAAGCCTTGTTGGATCAGGTCGTTCCAGCAGAGAATTATGACAATGACATGCAAGCCGAATGTTACGTTGTCACTGATTCAGCACTCGGCAATATGGCCCCTCACCGTCTTTATCTGGCGCGCAAAGAGGGCCAGCCAGTCGCTGCCGCCATCGAAACTACCGCGCCAGATGGCTATTCCGGCGCTATCCAACTATTGGTCGGAGCAGACTTTGGCGGCAACGTATGGGGTAGTCGGGTGATTGAACATCACGAAACCCCTGGCCTCGGTGATAAAATTGATATTCGTATATCTGACTGGATCAGTCATTTCAGCGGTCGACATGTTGCAGGTGAGCAAGATAAGCGCTGGGCGGTGAAAAAAGACGGCGGTGACTTTGATCAGTTTACCGGCGCGACCATCACGCCGAGGGCAGTAGTCCGGGCGGTGAAAAACACGGCGCTATTTTTAGAAACTCTGCCGGTAAAACTCGATAGTTTGCCCGTCTGTGGAGAAGATCAATGAGTGAAGCAAAAGACTTGTTAGCCCAAGGGCTATGGAAAAATAACTCAGCATTGGTACAACTGCTGGGCCTGTGCCCGCTGTTAGCCGTTTCATCAACGGCAACCAATGCGCTAGGCTTAGGTCTTGCCACCACACTGGTATTGGTATGCACCAACACCGCTGTATCGGCGCTGCGCCGCTGGGTGCCGAATGAAATCCGCATCCCTATCTATGTGATGATCATTGCTTCAGTGGTCAGTACTGTGCAAATGCTGATTAACGCCTATGCATTTGGTTTATATCAGTCTCTTGGGATATTTATCCCGTTGATTGTGACCAACTGTATTGTGATTGGTCGGGCAGAAGCATACGCAGCCAGGAACCCGGTAGGTTTATCGGCACTGGATGGTTTAGCTATGGGGCTGGGGGCAACATGCGCATTATTTGTCTTGGGCTCCCTGCGTGAAATCCTGGGTAACGGTACCCTGTTTGATGGTGCCGATATGTTACTCGGTGATTGGGCAAAAGTACTGCGTATTGAAGTCTTACATCTGGACAGCCCTTTCCTGTTAGCCATGTTGCCACCGGGCGCGTTTATCGGTCTGGGTTTGTTGTTAGCCGGGAAATATGTCATTGATGAGAAAATAAAAGCGCGCAAAGCCAGAGCCTTGGCTACCACGCCGCAACTTCAGGATGGAGTGGCAGAGAAAGCCTTATGAATCAAGAGAAACGTGTTGCTATTTTGACCCGCCTACGGGATAACGACCCACACCCAACGACGGAGTTGGTCTACAGCACGCCGTTTGAGTTGTTGATTTCGGTGCTTTTGTCGGCACAAGCAACCGATGTCAGTGTCAATAAAGCCACTGCCAAGCTCTATCCAGTGGCTAACACTCCACAGGCCATACTGGATCTGGGTGTTGATGGCCTCAAGTCATACATCAAAACTATTGGTTTGTTTAACACCAAAGCTGAGAACGTGATTAAAACCTGCCGGATATTGCTGGAAAAACATCACGGCGAAGTGCCAGAAGATCGCGCAGCACTGGAAGCACTACCGGGTGTTGGCCGTAAGACCGCCAATGTGGTGTTGAATACCGCTTTTGGTTGGCCGACGATTGCCGTTGATACGCATATTTTTCGTGTCTGTAACCGCACAGGGTTCGCCCCTGGTAGCAATGTTGATCAGGTTGAAGCCAAGTTACTCAAAGTGGTTCCCGCTGAATTTAAACTGGACTGCCACCATTGGCTGATTTTACATGGCCGCTATACCTGTGTTGCCCGCAAACCCCGCTGCGGTTCGTGCATTATTGAAGATTTATGTGAATTTAAAGAAAAAGTCTATCCTGAACATTAATCACCCCGCCCAGTAAAATATGCTGGGCTGGTGGAAGATTCACGGCAATAAGCCAGTGCCATAACAGATCAGTATTCATTCAGTTCTCACTGAGTGAACTGTTTGATTAGTGACTCTAAATAGATCTGTTGTTTTATTAGCGGCTTCGATAGCCCAGCTTCATCCAGAGAAGTACCTTCCAGAGCCGCTATCTCATGAATAAAAATATGCCATGCACGGCTGAGTTTTTCGGCCTCAGCAACAACCGCACTTTTCTCTTGATCAATTTTAATCACCGCGTTAACACCAGAAATTAACCTCTCTGATTGCTCTAATTGGCAATTGAGTTCGATTAAACGGGTGGAGGCGGTATCTATTTGGTTATCCAGCTTTTTCCGGGCGTCAGTTAAATCTATATACTTTAAACCCTCAGAAAACTGTCCCAATAATTTTTTGGTGATCTCTAATGACTGTTTAAGCAATTCTATTTCAGGTTTAGCCAGATCTAATTCACTTAAATTTTCGCCTGTTGGGATAAGATCTTTAAATGCATCGACCAGATTATGCTCGCGGATAACATCCAAAGCTTCGATTATCTTATCTCTTTTCTTCTCAATCTCTTTTCTTTCCAATTCTTTGGTAGCGATATCTGCTGTCAGTTGTTTTTGACGTGATTGTTCTGTTTGCAAGACTTGGTCGGTTCCTTCAATAATCACCACATTATGCAGATCAGAGGAAGACTTATCTAATAACTCAGTTTTTTCGATAAACAACTGCTTTAGTTGAGCAATGTCATTAGCCAGATTTTTAATAATATTAATACGCTCTTTACGCATTTCAGATTTACTTTCTTCATCGATATCTTGACTGATCAGTGCCTCATCAATTTCTTCCAGAGTGGTAAAATAGGTGAGAGCCAGAGTATTTTCCAATTTAACCTGTAAACTTGATAGTGAATCTCGCACAATAACATCCAACCTTTGTGCATATAAACTGACTCGTAGTGCCTTTTCCTGTAGGACTTCAACGCCTGTCGTTTTGAACTGAGCGAGATGAGATATATTTTTAACGCCTTGGCTAAAAATTTTAATATTAATGTCTGGGTAACTCAGACCACTGTGTGGAAATGTGCTTATTTCGGCCATAGTGATAATCCTCATAATAAATAATTAAATACGGTAAAATGGATTAGCCATACACTTTTTTGTATTCTTTTATTGCCTCATCAAATATATCCACCAACTGGCGGGCAGAATCTCCGACACTTTTCCATGGAGTTATAACCTGCTGGAATTTATTAACAAAACTAGTCAGGCGCAACGCATTGTTAATCATCGCAAATTGTGTCTGAGATTCAGTAATTTGGTTGAGAACAGATAACCACATAAAATCCAAATGATTAAGCGCCGATTCGGCATCAACCATTCGAATGCCAATATCACTAAATGACAGAGAAAGTGCCTCTAACGCAGTTTGTAATGCCCTTTGGGAGCTAACTTTTTTTTCTAATTCAGCAACCTCAGAGATTAATGCGTTTTTTTCTTTTCTGGCGTTTTCTGCTTTAGCACCAAAGATGCCACCAGTAATAGCAATCGCTATTATGCCGCCTATGGCCCCAGTAAAAGACAACCCGACAAACTTATCGTAATCTTTCTTTAGTTGCTCAATTCTATCTCTTTTCTCTTTTATTTTTTCGTCTAATTCCTTTATTGATTTCCTCATGTTGTTTTTTTCCATCAGGTCGTATTTTGTTTTGACCTGAGGTTCCAGTCCATTCACTTTATCTCCCGAAGATAACTCACCGCCGGTCAAGGTGATTCTATAATCGGATACTTTTTTCCTGACATTCGCAGTTGTTGCTTGATGCCGGTTGATATCCACTTCCATTTCATCAAGAATATCTTTTAATGCTAAGGCTACTTCATGATCAGCAGATTCATAAGTGATATTCTTCAACTGCTGGTCTGTAATGTCACCCAACATAGTTTTGACACGCACGGTTATTGGCATTTGATTTATCAGATTAATAATTTCATTACCGGTACTGATGATGTTTTTTGCTGCTATATCCAGATCCAGACTTTGCTGTAATACAGCCTGTTCCACATCATTCCAATTTAAGGCATGATTATGAATTCCATCAAATAACAATTTAATATCTTTCGGCTCAAGACCAGCGACATCTATTTTTTTATATCCAAGGTAAGCCTCCACCTCATCCTGCCGGGTTGGTAATGAAAGCCCCTTTCTGACATAAAGTTTAAGGTTAATTAAATCCTCCTTAGTAAAAATCCCGCCGGAACGCGCAACACCGGTTTGCTCCCCGGTGATAAAGTCCAGAACAACTTTAGGTAACTCATTAAGTTGTATTGTAGCTTCAGCACTAGCCAGGTTATTATTAATAGCCAATTGTATTTGTGTCATTGTATTATCCTCATCTGGATGATTATGCATGCAGAACCGTAAAGGCAGGGAAAGAGCCCCCTTTATATATCTCAGCAGTGGTGCTAAATATGACTAATGTTATTGTTTTTATTTAATGGTTATCATTTGAAATTAATGGTTATTTTTGATTATTTATATTAGCACTTATATTAAACACACTAAGCTGCCTGCTATTAAATAATAGAGCAGTTAAGTCATTTTGCCATTATTTAAACCAGATAAAAATTAATACCAGTATGTAAAATTATATTTTTGTTAATTGTAAAACCATTTATTAATATAATTATTAAATAACATCATTTCATAAATATAAGATACAGCCATTAACTCACCAGAGCAGAGGTACATCAACGGATTTGATCCGCAACATTCGAGTGATAAGCCCCCTCTATGCCGCGATTGTGGTATTCGATTAGACGCTAGTGCCCCGCCCCACTAGACTTGTGACAAAACAGACTCAAACAGTTAATCATTTTGTTACCTGTTTGAAACAAAAAAAACCTGCGGCGTATTATTATGAAATTTAAATCAGCCATAAAACCCTATACCGGCGCTGCTGGTGGCTGGGGTTCTCTTGAAGCCACCACGCGCTTTGTGTTGGACAGCAAGCAAGCATTGAAGAATATTCGTAACTTGTTGCGCGTCAACCAAGTCAAAGGCTTTGACTGCCCAGGCTGCGCCTGGGGAGATGACAACCACAGCACTTTCAGTTTTTGTGAGAATGGGGCCAAAGCGGTCAGTTGGGAAGCTACCCGCAAGGCGGTGGAGCCGGAGTTTTTTGCGGAACACAGCCTGACGACTCTGCGCCAACAGAGTGATTACTTTCTTGAATATCAAGGGCGAATCACCCATCCCATGCGCTATAACCCCGAGACTGATCGTTATCAACCCATCAGTTGGGAAAGTGCTCTTGAGTTAATTGCCAAGCATATTAATGGGTTGGATAACCCAAATCAGTTGGAGCTATATACTTCAGGCCGAGCCAGTAATGAAGCCTCCTACCTTTATCAGCTTTTCGGCCGTATGTTGGGAACAAATAATTTTCCAGATTGCTCAAATATGTGCCATGAAGCCAGTGGTACCGGGCTGAAACAGAGTATTGGGGTCGGTAAAGGCACCATTCGTATGCAGGATTTCGAGCTGGCTGATGCCATTTTTGTCTTCGGGCAAAACCCAGGTACCAATCATCCGAGAATGTTGCACAGCTTACGTCATGCCAAAGATCGCGGCGCACGGATTGTCAGCTTCAATACCTTACGTGAGCGTGGATTGGAACGTTTTGCCGACCCACAAAATCCGATTGAAATGTTGACACCTAAATCATCTCCCATCAGTTCTGCCTATTTTCAACCTAATCTTGGCGGTGATATGGCAGCGGTTCGCGGTATGGTGAAAGCTTTGTTGGAAACCCATCGCCAGCAACGGGCACAAGGGCAGTCAGGCTTATTTGATGAAACCTTTATTAGCGCACACACTGAAGGGATCGATGATTATCTGGCGGCGGTTGATAATACGTCATGGGCGCAAATTACTCAGCAATCAGGCTTAACCGAGACGCAAATACGCCATGCAGCAGATATCTATCAGCATGCAGAGCGCGTTATCCTGACCTGGGCAATGGGTATCACGCAGCATAAACATTCAGTGATAACGGTTAGGGAACTGACTAACCTGCAACTGTTATTTGGCCAGTTAGGCAAACCTGGTGCGGGTTTATGCCCGGTGCGTGGTCACAGTAATGTGCAAGGCAATCGCACTATGGGGATAGATGAGAAACCCTCTGCCGCCATGTTAACGCGCTTAGGCCAGCATTTTGGTTTTACCCCGCCTCAAGCCGCTGGACATAATACCGTGGAAGCGCTTGAAGCCATGCTGCGCGGCGAAGTCAAAGTGTTGATTGCCCTAGGTGGCAATCTGGCAGCAGCGGCTCCCGATACCGAGCGTACCGCCCAAGCACTGCGCCGCTGTAATCTCACGGTACATATCAGCACCAAACTCAATCGTAGCCACCTGATAACCGGTGCTGAAGCCTTGATTCTTCCAACGCTGGGCCGTACTGAACGTGATATGCAAGCGACTGGCTCACAATTTATTACCGTAGAAGATTCATTTAGCATGGTGCACGCCTCTGAAGGTGTGGGGAAACCGCTGGCGGAGACTCAACACTCAGAAACAGCCATTGTTTGCGGCATTGCCAATGCTGTTTTTGCTCAGCAGCCCGCAGAGGGAAAAGCGCTGGATTGGCTGGCATTAGCCGATGATTACAACTTGATTCGTGACCATATTGGCGCAACCACTCCCGGTTTCGATGACTTTAACGCCCGTTGCGAGCAACCCGGTGGTTTCTATCTGGGCAGTGCCGCCGCCGAAATGCAATTTGCCACCCCCAGTGGTAAAGCCGAGTTTTGTGCATCAATGCTCCCTGAGAGCTTATTTCCGCAGATTGCCGGTGAGCAGGCCCCTTTTGTGCTGCAAACTTTACGTTCACACGATCAATATAACACCACTATTTATGGCCTCGATGACCGCTATCGCGGGGTGTATGGTCAACGGGAAGTACTGTTTATTAACCCGCAAGATTTGGCTGAACTGGCATTAGAAGATGGCGATTTAGTTGAGATTGAAACGCTGTGGAATGATGGAGTTACGCGAAAAGTCAGTGGTTTCAAACTGGTGAGCTACGATATTCCGCGTGGAAATCTGGCTGCTTATTACCCTGAAACTAACCCACTGGTACCGTTATCCAGTTTTGGTGATGAAACCCACACGCCAACCTCAAAATCCGTGCCGGTGACGGTGCGCCGCTGGCAGCAACCGCAAACATTGCGTATTGCTTGAATGTCCTCATGAAACTGGCCCCGATTCGTCGGGGCAGGTTTATTATGGATAACGCCCCAGACATGCCCCTGTCTTTAATAGGGAATTCCTCTGCAAAATGATATGCCGCTTGCCCGATGGGGCTGATTCGCGTAAAACTGTCAGCCGGATTAATCCCACTCACTACACCATTCACTGGACGATATGTTTCAAGATAACCCGCTGCTGGCGCAGCTAAAACAGCAACTTCACACTCAGACTCCACGCGTCGAAGGCGTGGTTAAAGGTACTGAGAAAGGCTTTGGCTTTCTTGAGGTAGACGGGCAGAAAAGTTACTTTATTCCGCCGCCACAGATGAAAAAAGTCATGCATGGCGATCGTATTATTGCCACTCTTCACACCGATAAAGATCGTGAAATTGCTGAGCCGGAAACCCTGGTTGAGCCATTTTTGTCCCGCTTTGTTGGCCGTGTGCAACGAAAAGATGACCGCCTGTCTATCGTTCCTGACCATCCTCTGCTGCGTGATGCCATTCAATGTCGTCCAGTGCGTGAACTGACTCACGATTTTCAGACCGGTGATTGGGCGGTGGCCGAGATGCGCCGCCATCCATTAAAAGGTGACCGTGCCTTTAATGCCGACCTGACTGCTTTTATTACGGATGGTGAAGATCACTTTGTCCCTTGGTGGGTCACCCTGGCGCGCCATAATTTGGAGCGCGAAGCGCCCGTCATGATTGAATCAGCGTTGCATGATGCCAACCTGCAACGGGAAGATTTGACTGCGCTTAATTTTGTCACTATCGACAGCGCCAGCACCGAAGATATGGATGACGCGTTGCATGTGCAAGACAACGGTGACGGCTCGCTGTTGTTGACCATTGCTATTGCTGACCCTACTGCTTATGTCGATGAAAACAGTGAGTTGGACTTAATTGCCCGTAAACGTGCATTTACCAACTATCTGCCGGGCTTTAACATCCCGATGCTGCCACGTGACCTATCCGATAATCTTTGTTCACTGCGGCCGAATGAACGCCGCCCGGTATTGGTGTGCCGCGTCACTGTCGCTGCCGATGGCGCGCTCGGTGATGATATTCACTTCTCTGCCGCCTGGGTTGAGTCGAAAGCCAAACTGGTTTATGACGAAGTTTCTGATTGGTTAGAAGGCAGTGGTGACTGGCAGCCACAAAATGCTGATATCGCTGAACAAATCACCTTATTAAAACGTGTTTGCGAAGCGCGCAGCCATTGGCGTGAAACACATGCATTGGTGTTTAAAGACCGGCCTGACTATCGCTTCTTGTTGGGCGAAAAAGGCGAAGTGCTGGATATCATTGTTGAACACCGTCGTATTGCTAACCGTATTGTTGAAGAGTGCATGATTGCCGCCAACGTCTGTGCCGCTATTGCGCTGCGTGATAATCTTGGTTTTGGTATCTATAACGTGCATACCGGTTTTGATCCCGCGCTGGTTGAGCAAGCCGCTAATGTGTTGCAGGCCAATGGGGTGGAAGCCGATCCGCAAGCGCTGCTGACCTTACCTGGTTTCTGTGAATTGCGCCGTCATCTTGATGCCTTACCGACCCAGTTCCTTGATAGTCGCATCCGCCGTTTCCAGACATTCGCTGAAATCAGCACGGTTCCCGGCCCACACTTCGGTTTAGGGCTTGAAGCTTACGCCACCTGGACCTCGCCAATTCGTAAATACGGCGATATGGTCAACCATCGTCTGCTGAAAGCCATTATTACCGGACAGCAAGCGGAAAAACCACAGGACGAAATCACGGTTCAATTGGCCGAACGCCGCCGTTTGAATCGCATGGCGGAACGTGATGTCGGTGATTGGTTGTATGCCCGTTACCTACAACCGATGGCAGGCACCGATACGCGCTTCCCTGCGGAAATCATTGATGTCACTCGCGGCGGCCTACGGGTGCGCTTACTGGATAACGGCGCAGTCGCCTTTATTCCCGCGCCCTTTATTCATGCGGTGCGTGATGAAATGGTCTGCAGCCAGGAAACCGGCACTGTACAAATCAAAGGTGAAACGGTTTACAGCCAGAGCGACAAAATTGAAGTACGCATTGCCGAAGTGCGGATGGAAACGCGTAACGTGGTGGCACGCCCAGTGGTTTGATGTTTAGAATCAATACATTAACTTAATATCAGCCGTGGTGATGCACAACATCCCACGGCTTTTTTATGTCCGCTATTATCCGCCCCGCTCTATTTTCACTTCGTACCCGTACAGTCGGGTAGTCGTCACAATATGTAAGAAAATGATTCTAATGGTGAGCAAAAAACATTTACCTCATCACAGTTCTCACTTTCGCTACTTTTCTTTCACATTAAAGCTCCTATGTTAACTAACGGTTTGCATCTTTTTTCCCAAACGGGTGCTGATTACCGTTAAATTTTCCCCATAACAAGGAGTCGTTACCCATGAAAAACGTCAAGACTGTCGTCATCTGGCTGACCGTCGCGTTAATAGGTGCATTCGCGTTTGCCATGCTGGCATTGAGCCGAGGCGAACATGTCAATGCCATCTGGTTGGTGATTGCCTCGGTAGCCTGTTACAGCATCGCCTACCGCTTTTATAGTTTGTTTATTGCCAAGAATGTCTTTGAGCTGGATGACCGCCGTTTAACCCCGGCAGAGCGACGTAATGATGGTCTGGATTATGTTCCGACCAATAAATGGGTACTGTTCGGCCACCACTTCGCGGCTATTGCCGGGGCCGGGCCGCTAGTTGGGCCTATTTTGGCCGCCCAAATGGGCTTCTTACCCGGTACTATCTGGATTCTGGTGGGCGTAATGATGGCCGGTGCGGTACAGGACTTCCTTATCCTGTTTATCTCAACCCGTCGTGATGGCCGTTCATTGGGGGAAATGGCAAAACAAGAATTAGGCGCTTTTGCCGGAATTATTACCATGCTGGGTGCCTTAGGGGTGATGATTATCATCTTGTCTGCACTGGCATTAGTGGTGGTTAAAGCACTGGCCGACAGCCCGTGGGGCCTGTTTACCATTGCTGCTACTATCCCGATTGCACTATTTATGGGCGTGTACATGCGCTTCCTGCGCCCGGGTAAAATTGCCGAAGTGTCATTAATTGGTTTTGTGTTGATGATGGCGGCAATTATTTACGGCGGGAATATTGCCGTTCACCCTTACTGGGGACCGTTCTTTACCTTGCACGGCACCACCTTGACCTGGGTGCTGGTCATTTATGGCTTTATCGCCTCCGTTCTACCGGTATGGCTGCTGTTGGCACCACGTGACTATTTATCGACCTTCCTTAAAATTGGCGTCATTATCGGTTTAGCAATTGGTATTGTGTTTGCCATGCCAGAAATGAAAATGCCTGCCGTTTCGCGCTTTATTGATGGTAGCGGCCCGGTCTTCTCCGGTAGCCTGTTCCCATTCCTGTTTATCACTATCGCTTGTGGTGCTATTTCGGGCTTCCATGCGCTGGTTGCCAGTGGTACCACGCCGAAATTGGTGGAACGCGAAAGCCATACCCGCTTTATCGGATACGGTGCGATGCTGATGGAATCATTTGTCGCCATTATGGCGCTGATTTGTGCATCAGTTATCGATCCGGGCGTGTACTTTGCCATGAACTCACCGGCAGCACTGATTGGCACCACGGTAGAAAGTGCCGCTCTGGCCATCAACAGTTGGGGATTTGTCGTCACACCTGAAACCCTGACCATGATCGCTAAAGATGTCGGCGAAAACTCAATATTATCTCGTGCCGGTGGCGCACCAACCTTCGCGGTTGGGATGGCGCATATCATCAGTGAAGTCTTTAATAGCCGCAATATGATGGCATTCTGGTACCACTTTGCCATTCTGTTTGAAGCGATGTTTATTCTGACGGCTGTTGATGCCGGCACCCGTGCTTGCCGCTTTATGGTGCAGGATTTGGTCGGCGTGGTGGTGCCAAGTCTGGCGAATAACCGTTCATGGTTTGGCAACTTATCCGGTACTACCGTTGCCGTCGCCTGTTGGGGCTTCTTTGTTTATCAAGGGGTAGTCGACCCGCTGGGTGGTATTAATACCTTGTGGCCACTATTCGGTATCGGTAATCAGATGCTGGCATCAATGGCGCTAATTTTAGGGACTGTGGTCCTGTTTAAAATGAAGAAGCAGCGCTATGCTTGGGTAACCATCCTGCCAACAATTTGGCTGTTTATTACCTCAATGACGGCGGGCTGGCAGAAAATTTTCCACGAAAAACCAAGTATTGGTTTCCTGGCTCAGGCGAAGAAATTCTCGGCTGGTGTCGAGCAAGGGGTATTGATTGCCCCAGCCAAGAGCATTAAGGACATGGAAACCATTGTGTTTAACAACCAGATCAATGCCGCTTTGTGTGCCTTCTTTATGCTGGTGGCAGTGACCATGTTGATTTCATCTTTCTTCGTGATTCGGCGTGCGCTGAAATCCAGCAAACCGACTACGCATGAGACTGAAATTGTATTCCGTGAGGAGACTGTTCGTGGCTAATGCAGGTATCCCACTGCGCAGGCAGCAAACCAATCTGTTGCACCGGCCATGCCCACCAGGGCCGCGTCAGATTACGCGCTGTATACCGCTGGTTCCCGTCGTCGCTCACCCGACCACGTTATGGGCTTGGGTTCGTTTGATTGCGCACCGAGTGGCTCAAAGTTTCCGTCTGATGGTGGGAGTGCAGGATTATGGCAATTATGTGAATCATATGCGACGTCATCATCCGGATACGCCGCCGATGACCGAACGTGACTTCCACCGTTATTGTCTGGAGGCTCGCTTCCCCAGCAAAGGTGGCAAGTTGGGAAAATGCCCTTGCTAGCGTAATTGCCGGCTGGTTTAAGTGACAACGTAACGCCCATTTAATGTCTAAGCGGGCGTTTTTTTATGCTTTAGTCCGTGAATGAAACACTAGCTCAAGATTGCTGAGCCAAATGCGCCCTGCCAGTCATGCTCAAACTGTTCTACTGCCGCTTTAACTGCTGGAGTGCTGATAAACTGCTCTGCAACATCCACGGGAATGGTCACGGACTGACAACCCGCCAGCAGGCAATCTAATACCTGCCGAGGTGTCCGGAAGCTGGCTGCCAACACTTTAGCGCCCGGCGCATGTAAGGTCAGCAATTGCTGTAATTCGCGTACCATCGCGATACCATCACCGCCCTGCGCATCTAACCGGTTGACATAAGGAGCAACATATTCAGCTCCGGCTAATGCCGATAATAGCCCTTGCCCCGCACCGTACACCGCGGTACCCAATGTCGGGATTGACATCGTTTTCAATTTCTTAATTGCAGCTAAACCTTCAGCGGTTGCTGGCACTTTGATAACCAAACCGGGAACGCGCTGGGACAGTAATACCGCCTCTGACACCATGAGTTCGCTGTCGCTGGCCAACACTTGGGCAAACAGTTTACCGGTTCCCCCCAAAGCATCGCGTAGCGCAGGGAGCACTTCCCAGATGGGTTTGCCCGCTTTTGCCAGAATACTGGGATTGGTCGTCACTCCCTGCAAAGGCAAAACACGTGCCAGTCGTTTAACTGCGGCCACATCTGCTGTATCAAGATAAAGCTCCATAACAACCTCCGGTTTGAATGAGTGAAACAGCCAGACTGATTAAACAAATAACCAGTAAAGCAAATAGCATAACCAAGAATCATTAACCGCAATCATAGACCAACCCTTAATCAATAACGTGACCTTGATCAAACCTATTTCATTCGAAAGTAAATTATACTTCAAACGAAAGTTTATTTATTTGGTAGACCTATGATGAACCCAAGACAGCAAACGATTTTGCAACAGGTGAATGACAACAAACGAGTGAGTGTCAGCGAATTATCCCAAGTAACCCATGTATCAGAAGTCACCATTCGGCAAGATCTCAATCTGCTAGAGAAACGGGGTTTACTCAAGCGCGTGCATGGCTTCGCTGTCGCCCTTGAAAGTGATGATATTGATGTGCGCATGATGCGCCATTTTTCCGTGAAGCAAAAACTGGCCAATCATGCCGCCTCGCTGGTCAACGACGGTGAGACAATATTTATTGAAAGTGGCAGCAGTAATGCCCTCTTGGCTCATCAGTTGGCAAAACGCCCCGGCATCACATTAGTGACAGTGAGCGGCTATATTGCCCGACAATTAAAAGACTCAGCTTGCGAAGTTATTCTATTGGGCGGGATCTATCAGAAGAAAAGTGACAGCATGGTTGGCCCACTCACTCTACTGTGCTTACGTCATGTGAATTTCAGTAAGGCATTTATCGGTATCGACGGTTACCAGATGGATATCGGATTTACTGGGCGTGACGTGCTACGGGCCGAGGTCATTAATAGCGTATTAGCTAAAGGTGCCGAAAACATCATCTTGGCGGATGCATCAAAATTTGGTCAGGTGCATCAGAACCTGTTGACCCCTATCTCTGCCGTCAACAGAGTCATCACGGATAATCGCTTGCCCACAGCTTACCGACAGCAGTTGATAACTCAGGGAATTCAAATCGACATTCTAAGTGAATAAAATAATTATCGGAGCAGCAATGGCAGACATCACCTTCACCCGCGAACAAACCCAGCGCATGACAGATAAACTTCAGCGTTATCTGGAGCAGGAGCACAATATTGAGTTGGAAGATTTTGACGCCGAATTTTTACTGCAATTTATCAGTCGCGAATTAGGTGCACATTTTTACAATCAGGGAATCAATGATGCGATCGCGCAAGTCGAAGCAAAAATACTCGATATCAGCGACTCGATATTATGGTTGGAAAAACCCGTGCAAGACTAAACACGGGCGGCGGCTAAACGCAGTTTTTATTGCCCATAATAGGCATTTTTCCCGTGCTTGCGCAGGTAGTGCTTATCCAGCAATTGTGGCTGCATATCTCGCAGTTGCGGGTTCAACTGGCGTGAGAAAATCCCCATATAAGCCAGCTCTTCTAATACAACCGCATTGTGTACAGCATTATCAGCATCGGTTCCCCAGGCAAATGGCCCGTGTGAATTCACCAATACGGCGGGCACATCTTCTGGTTTAATGCCTCTATCAACGAATGTCTCGACAATGACATTACCTGTTTCCCATTCATAACGACCAGCAATCTCTTCTGGCGTCATCAGGCGGGTACAGGGGATTGCGCCATAGAAATAATCCGCATGCGTGGTGCCCCAGGCGGGCAAATCCAAACCAGCCTGCGCCCATATGGTGGCGTGGCGTGAATGCGTATGTACGATGCCACCGATTTGAGGAAAATTAAGGTAAAGCACCCGATGCGTGTCGGTATCCGATGAAGGCTTCTTACTGCCCTCCACCACTTTGCCGGTTTCCAACTCCACGACCACCATGTCATCCACCGTCATCACGTCATACTCAACGCCCGAAGGCTTAATCACCAGCAAGCCCTTTTGTCGATCGACAGCACTGACATTTCCCCAGGTAAAAGTGACCAGATTATGGCGTGGCAGTGCCAGATTAGCAGCAAGCACCTGCTGCTTCAGTTCGTTGAGCATTGTCTTATCCTGAATAACTGAATTTGTTTCATTTTCAGCGCCACAGGTGAGAACCGGTATGGGAGAAATAGCTATAAACTGCGTGCGGATTGGCTGGAAAGTGGAGTCTGAGAGATGGACAACCCATGCAATCTGGTTTTATTGAGTACAGACAATGAGTTAATTGTGCCTGTTGCTTCAGATAATCCTTAATTACACCCTTGGGCGGGTCAAATTAGGACTATTTACCTACTAAATGAATTACAGGCAATTATACTAGATTCTATTGATGAAGAAACCAGTTCTCAATATTAATTCCAAATTTAAATCAAAATGGCGTTTTTTATTCTAATCACAAATGGAATGAGCTGACGCCTAATATTAATATAATACCTATACTGAGTAAGGTAAGTTTAATTCAGTATGGATTTGTACTTAGCCAACGTGAGGAAAATAATTATGATGATCAATAAAAGATTTGCGACTGCCGCATTGGCACTAACGCTGGCCCTATCACTATCCGCATGTTCCAACATGTCCAAACGTGACCGTAATACCGCAATTGGTGCCGGTGCTGGTGCTGTCGGCGGCGCAGTATTGACTGGCAGTACTTTAGGGACGCTAGGCGGTGCTGCTATTGGTGGGGTTATTGGCCATCAGGTGAGCAAATAAATTTCCCCGTTTTACTTGGCGTTGCAGGGGTGTTAGCTACGCTCACTCACCCGAATCACTTACCTGTGTAAGCTCATCGGGATTCGTTTGCTTGCTGCCTACCTGCAACACCAATTAATTAGGGGAAACCTGTTAAATGAAACTCAGACTGCTGACAAACCCCAACGACTCGATCTTGCAAGGTGAGGACAGGTAGAAGAGTAAAGCGTCCGCGCCACGGATGGCGCGGCTCGAGCCCCCAGGGAAGGGTTTACGGCGTCTTTACGATCTACCTGTTTTCACCGCTACGGGCACTTTGTCATTAACCCCAACTATAAATTATTCTCACCCACCCGCCAGTTTGACTTTCATCCCTTTGGCTTCGAGCAGTTGCTTAAGAAGATCACGTTTATCTCCTTGAATTTCAATGATGCCGTCTTTAATCGAGCCACCGCAACCGCACTTCTTCTTCAATTCTGCTGCCAGTTTCTCCAGCATCTCATCACTGCCATCAATACCGGTAATCAAACACACGCCCTTGCCTTTACGGCCGCTGGTTTGACGCTGGATGCGAACAATACCATCGCCTTTAGGCCGCTGCGGTTTGACCTCGGGTTCAGTGATACGCCCGGTATCGGTTGAATAGACCAAGCGGCTATTATCATGACTCATTTTGCCCCCTTACCCAAAGAGGCCAGGATGTCGGTTAAGGTTCTTTCCGGATCGGGAGATTGGGTGATCGGACGCCCTATCACCATATAATCCACACCTGCCGCTACAGCTTGTTCTGGCGTCATAATACGGCGCTGATCGCCAGCATCACTGCCCTCCGGGCGAATCCCCGGTGTCACCAGTTTGAAATCCTCACCACACACCTGCTTTAAGCGCACCGCTTCATGGGCAGAACACACTACGCCATCTAAACCGCAATCCCAGGTTAATTTTGCCAACCGCTCTGCATGTTCGGCTGGGGTGATATTAATGCCAATATCACGTAAATCCTCACCATCCATGCTGGTTAGCACCGTCACGGCAATCAGTAATGGTGCTTGTTGGCCAAAGGGCAATAACGCTTCTTTTGCTGCGGTCATCATGCGCATGCCCCCAGAGGCATGGACATTTACCATCCACACACCCAGTTCCGCCGCCGCCGCAACCGCACGGGCGGTAGTGTTAGGAATATCGTGGAATTTCAAATCCAGAAAGACCTCAAAGCCGCGCTGATGCAGGTCTCGAACAAGTTGGGGGCCATATAAAGTAAACATCTCTTTGCCTACTTTTAATCGGCAATCTCGTGGGTTAACACGATCAGCAAAAGCTAACGCCGCGTCTTTATTGGCATAATCCAGTGCAACAACGATCGGGGAAGATATTGAGCCACTGTTATTAGTTTTAGTTGCAGACGTCATTTTCAAGCCTTTTTCAGTCAGTTAGTCATGATAACAGCGACATTCTACAGGGTGTGTCACTGAAATTACAGCAGTCGACAGTGTGAGTTTAGCCGCCCTTTGTCAGGCTTTTTCTGGTTACGTAGATTTATGCAAAAGTAGGCGTACTTCTTATACCCGCAGTTAAGTAAAAAAGTTTCAAGAAACGTAAAATGTCATTCGAATTTTTTGATGATAAAAATCAATTTTTTGTGATTTTATTTAAACAAGCCTGCGCTATGATGCACTCTATCGCAAGACATTGATTGTCTATATCATGATTTAAATAATAATTTGTTATTTAAATGGTAAATATGTAACTGGAGTTCTACATGAAAAATATTAAATATATTATCCCTGCGTTGGCCCTTTCTTTCGCATCATTTGCCAGTGTTGCTGCCACACAAATCCAGCACGCACCAGCAACAGGCTTGAATGAGATTGGTACCGTTGCCGCCAGCAATGCCGGTACATTAACTGAATTAGAAAACGCTCTGGCGAAAAAAGCAGATGAAGCCGGCGCAACCTCATACCTGATCACCTCTGCAACCGGCAATAACAAATTGCACGGTACGGCGGTCATTTACCGCTAAGAGATAAAGGGGAAAGGTGGTTTCAGCACTTTTCCCCGAAAGTGACATTTTGTTCCCCAGAATATAAATAAACTCAACTTTTCCCAGCGTCGTATTCCGTTTTGTGCGCTGGGAGGTTGAGGATCAGATGTGTGATTATCCCCCCCACCAGCCCCCAGAATGCGGAACCGACCCCCAACAGCGTCACGCCGGAAGCCGTTATCAAAAACGTGATAATCGCTGCATCACGCTGACGTTCATTTTCCAGCGCACGATACAAACTACCCGCAATGGTGCCAAGCAAGGCCAGACCGGCAATAGTGTGGATAAGTGCGACCGGTAGTGCGGTAAACACCATACCGATTGATCCACCAAACACACCAGCGATCAGATAGAAGAACCCAGCAGCAACCGCCGCCATATAACGTTTTTTCGGATCAGGATGGATATCTTGCCCCATGCAGATCGCCGCTGTAATCGCCGCGATACAGATGGTAAAACCACCAAATGGTGCTAAAATCAGTGCGGTCAGTGCTGTCCATGAAATCAGGGGGGAAACAGGTAGATTGTAACCATGCGCTTTCAGCGTAGCGATGCCCGGCGCATTTTGTGAGGCCATTGTCACCACGAAAAACGGAATACCGATGCCGAGAAGAGTTGAGATTGTGAAGTGCGGCATGACAAAGACCGGAGTGGCAAAAATCAACGTCTGGCCGTGCAGCGCAATATTGCCCTGTAATCCGGCCACCATCAGCCCGGCGGCCAGTGCCAGAACAATCGCATAACGCGAAAGCATTCGTTTTGCCAGCAGATACACCAGACACATGGTGCCAGCTAGCGCGAAATTACTTTGTAACGAGGTAAAAGCGTCCAACCCAAAGCGCAACAAAATCCCGCCTAACATCGCCGCCGACAGTGCCTGAGGAATATATTGCATCAATCTGGCGAATAAGCCGGTCACGCCACACAGCAAAATCAGTCCGGTGGCAAACACAAACACCCCAATAGCTTCATTGATCGATGTACCGGGCAAGCTGGTCACCAGCAACGCAGCACCCGGTGTTGACCAGGCAGTGACCACTGGTGTGCGGTAATAGAGCGATAAACCTATGCTAGTCCCCCCCATTCCCAGCCCAAGCATACTCAGCCAACCACCGATTTGTGCCACACTGGCACCTGCTGCTTCCGCGGCCTGAAAAATTATTGCCGCTGAGCTGGTATAGCCGACCAGAACAGCTACAAAGCCGGCGATAACCGCAGAAAAAGTTAAATTCTGCAAACGGAAACGCGATGCCATCGGGGAAAATCCTTCTGATTATCGAACGCGAGCGGTATGCTGTCGTGCGTTATAACGCATATTTATTGTGCTCAATATATCATCGTGCGTTATAACGCACAATCGTGTTCGATAAAGAATGGTATTCGATGAAGAATTGTATTCAATCAAAAGTACCGCTACAGGAGTCAAGATGAAGGAAATCGCCCACCATATTGGCAGCCAACTGAAAAACGTTCGCCGCGAACGAGGCTGGAGTTTGAGCCAGACGGCGGAGCAAACCGGCGTCAGTAAAGCGATGCTGGGGCAAATTGAACGCGGCGAATCTAGTCCAACAGTGGCGACACTGTGGAAAATCGCCAGTGGTCTGAACGTCTCTTTCTCACAATTTCTTGAAACACCGCCGGCGCAGTCTGCTGCGTTGCACCGTCATGGCTTACTCACCACATTCAATAGCGAAACGTCGGGAATGCGCGTCGTACCTCTGTTTCCTTATGACGCGACACTGCACATGGATATGTTTGTTATCGACCTCGAACCGGGTGGATGCAGTGAGTCAACGCCACACGAAGCTGGCGTGATTGAGCATGTAATTGTCATTGAAGGGGAACTGATACTCACCGTCGATGGTGTGACCCGAACGCTGGCCACCGGTGAGGCACTACGGTTTGCAGCTGATTGCCCGCACGGCTATCGCAATGAAAGTGCCCATTCTGTGCGCTTCCACGACTTGATACATTATCCCCACACTCGCCCATAAGCCTTCATTTATTCCCAGCGTAACGGGTCTTAGGCATCGGTTACGCCAAACCATAATCCCCATCACTTCCGATCACCTAACCTGCTGCGCATTGTCTATTTCTGAAAACGCTCAATGTGAATTTTTTGTGACAATTGTGTTATCCCCTAGACAGTTTCGCTTCCCTCGCTTAGCTTGGTATTTTCCCCTAAGTTGAAGGTTATATGATGAGCGAAATATCTACCTTAACCATTAAAATCCCTCTGGAATTAAAAGAGAAAATTAAAGCTGCCGCCTTAGAAAAACAGTTTTCTCTCAGCACCGAAGTCTGCGAAAGATTAGAAAAAAGTTTTGCGGTTGATGTTAAAAGCGCTAAGAGCGGCCATAAAGATGCCAAATTGCATCACAGCGAGATTGATAACCAAGGCGTGGAAGAAATTTCAGAACAACCGTTGAGCCAGAAAGAATTGAAGAAACTGCGCCAATTGCTAAAAGCACCACAGAAGAAAAAATAGATCATAAATTACTGTCGGGTGATTCAATTCACCCGATATCCCTGAATAACCTGCACTTATTGACCATCCAACCCTCTAATAGGCTTAACAGACGCCCAGGCACGGCAAGACGGGCAATGCCAATAGAGCGAGTGAGCGGTAAAACCACACTTGTGGCAGCGATAACGCGGTTTGGTGCGGATTTGCTCACCGACCATATCGCGCAACAACAGTAAACTCTCTTTCGCCCGCCCTTCTTCGGCATCTGCCAGGTGATAGTCCATCAACCGATAGAACACGCGCATGGTTGGATGGCGTTGCAATTGGCGATTAATATAGGTTTGCGCCACATCCCGGCCTTCATGCTGTTCAAGAATTTCCGCCAACATTAACTCAGCCGTCGCGCCAGTATTATCTTCAACACAGCGTTTCAGGAAATTAGCCCAGGCCTCCGGTTGCTGTAGGTGTTGATAGCATTCACTCAACATCGGCAATGCTTCGCTGACCACTTCTTTATCTTGTTCCAGCACGCGCTCCAGTGCTTCCACGCCCTTCGCATACTCACCCTTGGCCAGATGCACCCGACCTTGCATGATGGACACCCTGGCGCACTGTTTGTCTGCTGAGGCGGCTTTCTTCAAAAGGTTCATTGCTTTGTCGAGATCATCACTGCCCATCGCTTGCAGCGCCAATTCGCAATAAAAATGAGCAATTTCCAATCGCTGATTCTCTTTACCCATCTTGACCAGTTTGTCTGCCACTTCGATGGCATTGTTCCAATCACTGGTCGCCTGATGGATAACTAATAACTGCTGTAATGCGCCAAGCCGGAAATCTTGCTCCTCAACCAATTGGTTGAACATATCCTCCGCCCGGTCATATAACCCCGCAGCCATGTAATCGCGGCCTAACTGCTGGACGGCCAGCAACCGTTGTTCAAAGGTCAGAGAGGCACTCTCCATCAAGGCTTGATGGATGCGGATAGCACGGTCAACTTCACCACGGGAGCGGAACAAATTGCCTAACGTCAGATGTGCTTCAACTGTTGAACTGTCTTCTTTCAGCATTTCAAGAAACAGATCAACCGCTTTGTCTTGCTGGTTTGAGAGAAGGAAGTTAACCCCAGCCACATATTCACGCGACAGGCGGTTAGCATCCTGCTGCTTATCCTGCTGAGCACTTCTACGCCCCATATACCAACCATAGGCAGCAGCGACCGGTAACAGCAGAAACAGCATTTCTAACATAGAAAATTATTCCTTGCCGACGGCAGGTGTGGATGCAGTCGCACTGGGTTCAATCGGTAACTCTTGCTGCGATTCAAGGCGTTTAATTTTCCGCTCTGCACGCCCCAATAAAATTCGAACTCGCAGATAAAAAAGTCCACAAATAATCCATCCCAGAACCAAACCGGCGGCAAACAGCGTCGCCAACAAGGTAGATACCCGATATTCACCCTGAGCCAATAAATAATTGAAGGTAACGACCTGATCGTTATTTGCTCCGAGCGTGACTGATATCACGAAAATGACGAGCACTAACAAAAAAATCAGCAAATATTTCACGTTTTTTCCTAAAGGCCGAATCAACCTGATGAATTATGCCAAAAATGTGGCGTCCTTACTTAACAAATTAGCACTTCCTTACCCCGCAAAGAAACCCTGCACCAAGATAAAGCGCCCAACTGATGATCAATAGAGATTATTTTAAGCAACTTAATCGCGAATGATTAATTGCAAATAAGAATCAATCGTCTACTTTTAGTCATGCTCACGCTTTTCAATCTCTTGCTGTTCTTGCGGTGGAATATTCAACGGGCCGAACCACCGCTGCACTAAACTGCATACCATCGCAACTAACAAACCGCTAATTATCGTGGCCGCCATTAAATCGCCTGGCCAATGCATACCTAATACCAGGCGGCTCATCATTACGCCCTGCGCCCAAAGCATCAGTAAAATAACCGTTTTATAATGTCGACGGGGCCATAACAACCCGACGGCCAATAATGCCCAACTGGCGGCAAAAACCGTGTGGCCGGAAGGAAAGGCAAAACCCGTCTCAAACTGCCAGTGACTGCTCAGCCACGATGGGATCGCGGATTGATTCTGTAATTGTTGTTTAATCAACTGACTACGTTCAGCACGCGGTAAAGAATAGAAAAAATGGTTATCGATATGATGCTCAGCTTCGAGCCACACCACAAATGGCCGTGGCTCCTGTACCTGTTCTTTAATCAGCGATTTCAGTCCCTGCCCCACAACAATCACCATACTGAGTATAACCAACAGCCCGATAGCCGGTTTGAGCCGAAAACGCAGACACCACAAAAACCAGCCACCGAGTAATACGCTGGTGACGATGCCCCACGGCGCGGTCACCGTCTCTGTTACCCAAAACAGCCCTTTTAACCAGCGTTCACCGCCCCCCGGCTGCCACTGCCAACCCGAGAGCCAGATGACCAAGGTTGGCAGCAGTAAAATAAGTGATCCCAGAGTAATGCGTTTTGTTATATTCCACATCTGTTGCCCTTTCTTTCTGGCAATATCCACAACATATTACCTGTGGTGATAGCACGATTTATATAAGCGCTATATCTGTATAATATAAGTATCTCTACCTATTGATAACATACACAAATTTTTATCATTTCTAAAATAAGTCTTAGATAGACATTCTCACTAACCTTATTGCTGCTTTGTTGAACAGCAGCATGTGAAAAGTTATGGCAATATAGCTAATAATGATCGCAGAAAATTTTTATTTAACCTTATGCCCTAAAACCAAAAGGGTGTAGCAGGCATTCACGATAGGGTATGCGATAACCTATCTAAGGGTATAAAGTTATAATATGAACAGCAAGATGCAGCTAAAACGTGTAGCAGAAGCCAAATTACCGACCCCTTGGGGTGACTTCCTGATGGTAGGTTTCGAAGAGTTAGCCACCGGTCATGACCATTTGGCATTGATTTTTGGTGATATTAGCACCGATGAACCCGTGCTCTCCCGTGTTCACTCTGAGTGTCTGACGGGCGATGCCCTCTTTAGTCTGCGTTGCGATTGTGGTTTCCAGCTAGAAGCTGCGCTGGCACATATTGCTGAAGAAGGCCGTGGTGTACTGATTTATCATCGTCAGGAAGGCCGTAATATTGGTTTACTGAATAAAATCCGCGCTTATGCTTTGCAAGACTTAGGTGCCGACACCGTTGAAGCTAATCATCAACTTGGTTTCGCTGCCGATGAACGCGATTTCACGCTGTGTTCTGATATGTATAAGCTATTGGGTATTAAGGCCGTGCGTTTGCTGACCAATAACCCGAAGAAGGTCGAAATTCTCTCCGAGGCCGGGATCAATATCGTCGAACGCGTTCCGCTGATTGTTGGACAAAATCCTAAGAACGAGCACTATATGGCGACCAAAGCCGCCAAGATGGGCCATTTATTGACCAAGTAATGGTCTGGCCCTTCAGATTGCTAACAACGTCAAATGAAGGGGGATCGTGCCATTGGGGCCGCTCTTTGTTTCAAATACAAGTGCGTAAGCCATCGAAATGCCCCCAGGCGCGGTAACCCCTTCACTCAACTGAATCGTGACACTGTCACGAAACTATCAGTTTATTACAACATTTTGCGGATCACATAATGCAGGATGCCGCCATTTTCGAAATAAACCAATTCATTGCCTGTATCAATACGGCAACGGGTATCAACCTTTTGTTGCCGCCCATCTCCATAAGTAATGGTGACAGGGACAGTTTGCCCCGGAGCCAAACTCTGTAACCCACTGACACTAATAGATTCATCCCCAGTCAGGCCCAATGTTTTACGATTGACACCTTGCGGAAACTCCAGCGGCAGAATTCCCATCCCGATTAAATTAGAGCGGTGAATACGTTCAAATGATTCCGCGATAACAACGCGCACTCCCAGTAACCTCGGCCCCTTAGCTGCCCAGTCACGGCTAGAGCCTGAACCATATTCCTTACCGGCAATCACTGCCAGCGGCACATTCTCTTGCTGATAACGCATCGCCGCATCATAGATAGCCATTTGATTTTGAGATGGAATATGGCGAGTGATCCCCCCCTCAATACCGGGCACCATTTCATTGCGAATACGAATATTGGCAAAGGTTCCGCGCATCATCACTTCATGATTACCGCGACGAGAACCGTAGGAGTTAAACTCTTTAATCTCCACGCCACGATCACGTAGATAGCGGCCTGCCGGGCTGTCCAGCTTGATATTCCCCGCCGGTGAAATGTGATCGGTGGTGACGGAATCAGCCAAAATAGCCAGAATACGGGCGTGATGGATATCCTGCACCGGTTCCGGTAATGCTTTCATATCACTGAAGAAAGGCGGCAAACGAATGTAGGTGGAATCACTCTGCCAATCATAAGTTGGCGTGCTATCGACTTGAATGCCCTGCCACTCTTCATCACCATCAAACACCGCAGAATACTCTTTGCGGAACATGTCTGTTTTCACTTCTTCAACCGCTTTGGCGATTTCAAGGCCCGTCGGCCAGATATCTTTCAGATAGACCGGATTACCCTGAGGATCGTTACCCAACGAATCTTGCGTCAAATTGACATTCATGTTCCCAGCCAAAGCATAAGCAACTACCAGCGGTGGCGAGGCCAGCCAGTTGGTTTTGACCAACGGATGAATACGCCCTTCAAAGTTGCGGTTGCCGGAAAGCACTGCACCCACGGTTAAATCACCCTCTTTGATGGCTTTTTCTATTGGTTCTGGCAATGGGCCAGAGTTACCTATACATGTGGTGCAACCATAGCCCACCAGATTAAAGCCCAAATTATCCAGATAAGCGGTTAAACCGGCTGACTTGAGGTATTCAGTGACGACTTTCGAGCCGGGAGCTAATGACGTTTTCACCCAGGGCTTGGTTTTAAGCCCTTTTTCTGCGGCTTTCTTGGCCAGTAAACCGGCCGCCATCAATACGCTGGGGTTGGAGGTATTAGTGCAGGAGGTAATGGCCGCGATGACCACTGCGCCATGTTCCAACTCGTGGGTTTTGCCGTCCAGAGTGAAGGATACATGGTTCACTTTGTCTTTTTTGCTATTAACTTCCAGTTCTTCAAAAGCATTAAATGCCAAAGGTACTTTCGGCAAAGCAACTCTGTCTTGCGGGCGTTTTGGCCCCGCCAGACTGGATTCTACCGTACTCAGATCAAGTGATAACTGGCTGGTAAACACCGGTTCATCCCCCGGATGACGCCATAACCCTTGAGCTTTGCTGTATGTTTCCACCAGCGCTATCTGTTCATCACTACGGCCACTTAAACGCATATAACCCAAAGTGACATCGTCAACCGGGAAGAAGCCGCAGGTGGCACCATATTCCGGTGCCATATTGGCAATGGTGGCGCGATCCGCCAGGGGTAAATCCGCCAGACCATCACCGTAAAACTCGACAAACTTACCCACCACACCATGTTTTCTTAGCATCTGCGTCACTGTCAGCACTAAGTCGGTAGCGGTGATCCCTTCCCGCATCTTGCCGGTCATTTTGAAGCCGACGACGTCAGGGATAAGCATGGATACCGGCTGTCCCAACATCGCAGCTTCAGCTTCAATACCGCCCACGCCCCAGCCCAGGATCCCCAGACCGTTAATCATGGTGGTGTGAGAGTCAGTTCCTACCAGGGTATCCGGGTAAGCCACCTCCTTGCCGCCCTGCTGTTCATGCCAGACGGTTTGCCCCAGATACTCCAAATTTACCTGATGGCAAATCCCGGTGCCCGGCGGCACGACGCGAAAACGGCTAAAAGCTTTTTGCCCCCAGCGCAGGAAGATATAGCGCTCGTGGTTACGTTCCATTTCCAGGCGGACGTTTTCACCAAATGCCGCTTTATCACCAAACTCATCAACGGTGACCGAGTGGTCGATCACTAAATCAACCGGTGATAACGGGTTAACCTGTGCTACATCACCGCCAAGACGTTGCACCGCTTCGCGCATCGCGGCCAAATCCACCACCGCCGGGACACCGGTAAAATCTTGCATTAAGACACGGGCGGGCCGATAAGCGATCTCTTTGTCAGCATGGCCGGTCTGTTGCCACGCCACAATGGCTTTAAGGTCATCCTCTTGAACCTGCTCACCGTCCAAATGGCGTAGCAAATTTTCTAACAACACTTTCAGTGATTTAGGTAAGCGGTCGATATCCCCCAGCACTGCCGCCAATTGCGGCAGGCTGTAATAGTGATATTCGTGATTGAGGGCGACCAACCTGGCCATACTCGTTTTTCGCAAATCCAACGACATAGCGCCTCCATTGTTTCTTATAGTGCTCTAAGCCACATTCATCATCACAAGGCTATTCCCTTGAAATTATGAGGTCTGCATTAAATATAACACAAAGAAACATTAACATTTTGGCAACAATGGCGATTGCTGTGATAGATAATCTATCGTTCGGTCGCTAAATTCTTGATATATCCCTTCGCTTCCCCGATAGTAAATCCTATATCTACACCCTCGTTATATCCGGCTGCGACTCCCGCATTGTAAATTTGGGTTTCATCAATTTCGTCGAGTATTGCAATCTCATCCTCCCAAAAAGAATTTTTAGGATGAACAAATTCATCATCTCTTTGTAATACCTCATGTCTCAACTCAGCGTCAGTTAACTCTGAAAAAGGTAGTTGTGGTATTTCAACTGCATCAGATATATTTTTAACGGTGAATGGAGTAGAATTATGGCCGATATAGAATAAATTTCTCAACCAATCTAAGATTCTATTTTTTATTGTTCGACAATCCAAATCATTTTTTAAGTTATTAGGGCATTGTTCTGTGAATTCAAAGAAAACATGAGGCCCACTTTCATCCAATTCAAATTCTTTACCTAAAGGAACTTGGCAATATAAGGTGAAAAGATCATTTCCATTGCTATGGCGATAATTCACCGAATAAATCATTTCCAGTTTATCATCACTATTAAGCTTAAACTCCATTGAGATATTGTTCTCATGTTTTAAGCAAAAATAATGTGTGTCACTGCGTACCAGCATAACATCTGCCATGGATGAGTTACTGATTAAATTAAGTAAATTGACTCTTCTTTCACTTTCCCCCAAGGTGTTTGGAGGTGCTAACCAGCCATTCTTAACTAACTGACCTATCGCTTCCCCCGTATTATCATGACCAGCTACATTATAACCATTAATGTAGAACTGAGCTTTATCCTGTGTAACTCCTCTGTCTGTGTATGCAAGCATCATGTTGTTTAATTCTGTATAAGGTATTTTGTAAGATATTATACTCATCATTCCTCTTGTCTATGTTTATATAAAACCAAGGTTATATATCAATAAAATATCAAACTAATTTTGAATTATCTTTTGAATTTACACTTATTATTTTCGTTTTTGAAAAAAATTAATTATTCAACTAAGGTTATAAACTATATTATCAGGAAATTTAATTTGAATGTCATACTAATTTTTTATACAGTCTTAAATAATATGTTGTGTTGTTAAAACACAACATCAGGTACACCCCACACATAAAATGAGATTAATTAATGTCGAGAAATAAAAAGAAAACATCCGCGTCGGTCGCGGCACAGGCAGCAAGAATACTAAAAGATCCTAATGCTTCTCCCCTCGAAAAGAGTTTGGCGGGATCAGCACTCTCTCAGACCAATACGGATAATCAGACGGGCGTTCATATGGAAGATGTCGCGGCACAAGTGCTGGCAAATCCCGAGTCCAGTGAAAAAGCCAAAACACTGGCAGGGTCTGTGCTTGCCCAAGCAAATAAAAAACGCTAATTACGCAAAAAGCCCCGGTTCAGGGGCTTTTCTTTAATAAATAGCAGTAATCACTTAGTCGGCAGTTTAATATCTTTAAACATCGCTTCGATATCTTCATTTGAGCGCAAGGCAACTGCTTTATCTACTACATCGCGCGTCAAGTGAGGCGCAAAACGTAAAATAAAGTCATACATATAACTGCGCAGGAAGGTACTACGGCGGAAACCAATTTTAGTGGTGCTGTAAGTAAAGATATCACGCGCATCCACGGTCACCAGATCAGGATCTTGAATCGGATCAACCGCCATGCTGGCGATAACGCCGACACCCAGCCCTAATCTCACATACGTTTTAATCACATCCGCATCGGTGGCGGTAAAGACAATACGCGGAGTCAAACCCGCACGGTTAAACGCGGTATCCAGTTCAGAGCGGCCGGTAAAACCAAAGGTGTAGGTCACAATAGGATAAGCGGCTAATTCTTCAATGCTGACATGGGCTTTCCCCGCCAATGGGTGATCGGGCTTCACTACCACCGCGCGATTCCAGTGGTAGCACGGCAACATAATCAGATCGTCATACAAATGTAGCGCTTCTGTCGCAATAGCAAAGTCAGCACTGCCCTTGGAAACCGCTTCTGCTATTTGTGTCGGCGAACCTTGGTGCATATGCAGTGACACGCGAGGATAGCGCTCAATAAAGCCCTTAATCACATTCGGCAATGCATAACGCGCTTGAGTATGGGTCGTCGCCACATACAAAGACCCTTTATCGGGATAAGTATGTTCACCAGCAACCGCTTTAATGGCATCAACTTTTGATAATACTTCACGGGCAATACGGATGATTTCCAGCCCTGCGGGGGTCACCTGCGTGAGATGTTTACCACTGCGAGCAAAAATCTGGATACCCAGCTCATCTTCCAACATGCGGACCTGTTTACTGATCCCAGGTTGCGAGGTGTACAGGCCTTCAGCGGTGGACGATACGTTAAGGTTATGATTAACCACCTCAACAATATAACGGAGCTGCTGCAATTTCATATCTATACCATCCTAGGTTAAACACTGTGGGAGACCCACAGTTTGGTATATCGGAATCACCCGGTATGCCGAGAAGTTATTAACTGAAACCCATAACTGCATGATGCCAAAGTGGTCAATATCGATCTTATAATAACATTAGGTGATAAAAAAACATTTTATATAACTATCATATCATTTCATTGGCAGCTATATGTAGCATAAAAATAAACGTAATTTTGGTGAATGCAGACAGTCGCTAAAGATTGATAACTTCAACTGATTACCTGAGACTATAAAACACTCAGATAAATTAGCCCAATAAAAAACCAGCCATAAAGGCTGGTTTAAGCTGGTTTCTTAACTATCTACCCCAGTGCATCCACTATTTTTTAGCTTCAACCCATTTGCCATCAATATAAAAAGCAGACCAACCGGTCGCTTTGCCCTCTTTCTCTGAGGAAACATATTGTTGCTTGGTTTTGCGGCTAAAGCGAACCAGAGTCTTATTACCTTCATTATCCGTCACTGGCGCATCAGCCAGGTAACGTAATTTTTCCGGTAAACGATCCTTGAAACGCACCAACTCTTCGACCAAAGGCGCACGTGTTTCACGCGATTTCGGGAATGTATTGGCCGCCAGGAAAACACCAGCAGCGCCATCGCGTAACACGAAATAGGCGTCTGACTTTTCACAAGGCAATTCTGGCAACGGTACCGGATCCTCTTTCGGCGGTGCAACTTCACCACTACGCAAGATTTTACGCGTATTTTTGCACTCATCATTGGTACAGCCCATGTACTTACCAAAACGCCCCATTTTCAGATGCATTTCAGAACCACATTTCTCGCACTCAACAATTGGGCCTTCATACCCTTTGATGCGGAACTCGCCTTCTTCAATCTCATAACCATCACATGCCGGGTTATTACCACAAACATGTAACTTACGTTGGTTATCAATTAGATAACTATCCATTGCCGTGCCACACTTCTGACAACGACGTTTGGCGCGTAATGCATTAGTTTCTGCATCATCGCCTTCCAGGATATTAAGGATTTCAGCTTCCGGCACCAGATTGATGGTGGTTTTGCAGCGCTCTTTCGGCGGCAATGCATAGCCAGAACAACCGAGGAATACCCCAGTACTTGCAGTACGAATCCCCATCTGACGACCACAGGTTGGGCAATCGATGCTGGTCATGACCATTTGATTCGGGCGCATACCGCCCTCTTCAGGATCTTTTTCAGCCTTTTCAAGCTGCTCACTGAACTCAGCAAAGAAGCCGTCCAGCACAGCCTTCCACTCAGCCTGATCATTAGCAACCTGGTCCAGGCCACTTTCCATACGCGCGGTAAAGTCGTAATTCATCAACTCGCGGAAGTTTTCCTCCAGACGGTCAGTGACGATCTCACCCATTTTCTCGGCATAGAAACGGCGGTTCTCTACCCGGACATAACCACGATCCTGGATAGTCGAGATAATCGACGCATAGGTAGACGGGCGGCCAATTCCCCGTTTTTCCAGCTCTTTTACCAATGACGCTTCGCTGTAACGCGCCGGCGGTTTGGTGAAGTGCTGGCTTGGGATCAGTTTTTGCAAATCCAACTCACTACCCACTTCGATCACTGGCAAGGTTCTGTCTTCATCGCCTTTGCGCAATGCTGGCATCACCTTGGTCCAACCATCAAAGCGCAAAGTACGACCTTTAGCTCGCAGTTGGAAATCGCCAGCCTGTACCGTCAGCGTGGTAGAGTCATACTTGGCCGGCGTCATCTGGCAAGCCACAAACTGACGCCAAATCAGCTGATAAAGCTTCTGGGCGTCAGCTTCCATATCTTTTAGCTGCTCAGCCAGAACATTCACATCAGACGGACGAATGGCTTCATGCGCTTCTTGTGAATTCTCTTTGCTGCTGTATTGATTCGGTGCAGATGGCAAGTATTTATCGCCAAAATTATCACCAATATAACCGCGCACCATAGTCAGAGCATCCTGACTTAAGTTGGTGGAGTCAGTACGCATATAGGTGATATGCCCAGCTTCATACAAGCGCTGTGCCATCATCATGGTTTTCTTCACACCAAAGCTCAGGCGGGTACTGGCAGCCTGCTGCAAGGTGGAAGTAATAAATGGTGCGCCGGGCTTGCTGCTGGTCGGTTTATCTTCGCGATCCAGCACTTTATAACGGGCGTTTTCCAGCAGTTTAAGCGCGGCGTGGGTCTGCTCACGATTGACGGGTTTAAACGGCTTATTGTGGGCATGGGTGACTTCCATTTGAATAGGAACTTCACCTTTTGCCAGCAAATCGGCATGTAATTCCCAATACTCTTCAGGAACGAATGCTTTAATATCCCGCTCACGTTCAACCACTAAACGTACCGCGACCGATTGTACGCGCCCAGCGGACAGGCCACGTGCAATCTTTTTCCACAATAGTGGAGAAACCATATAACCCACAACCCGGTCCATAAAGCGACGGGCTTGCTGGGCATTCACCCGGTTGATATTCAATTCACCCGGTTGATTAAATGCCTGTTGGATAGCATTTTTCGTGATTTCGTTAAACACCACTCGACTAAAACGCTTATCGTCACCACCAATTACTTCCCGCAAATGCCAGGCAATTGCCTCTCCTTCGCGGTCAAGGTCGGTTGCGAGATAGATGTGATCAGCGTTTTCGGCTAATGCTTTCAGCTCGGCAACCACTTTTTCTTTACCGGGCAAAATTTCATACTGCGCTTTCCAGCCATGATAAGGATCGACGCCCATGCGATTAACTAATGCAACCTTTTCATCTTTCTTTACTTTAGTTTTGGGCTTGTCGGCTTTCTTGGCTTTATCTTCAGTTGAGTTAGCGCTCTTCTTACTGGCTGAGCCACTGGTCGGCAAATCACGAATGTGACCGACGCTGGACTTAACCACGTAGTTATTCCCTAAGTATTTATTAATAGTTTTGGCTTTTGCCGGGGACTCAACTATTACGAGAGCTTTACCCATAATTACCTTTACCTAAATTATTTCTTCTAAAAGAAGGTTTTTATCTTGCCGTACCGCGGCATTCTGAATCTCTTTTTTATATTGCGGTACTTTTTCAGGAGATCAACCTGTTTTTTTGATCGGAGCCATAAAAGCGCTTTTCGAAACTCAGTTGACGATCTGTCAAAATCTTTGTCTGCGCCCAGTGTAACAGCAGCGAATTCTGCCTCATGGCGTCAACAAAACCTTCCACCTAATAGTATAAAATCCCACACTGTACCTGATAAAAAGCGACACGCAACCTAATTAGCTCGGAATCTGAATTTATCCAATTGTGATGACAAACCCATCAGTAGCTCGAATAAACCTTAGTCGGTTTGCGAACAAATGCTAACCCGCAGTAGAATAGGTAAGAGAAATTACCTTGTTCTGAGGAAATATGATTGTTGTGAGGAGATATAATGTTTGGAAACACAGCACCGATTGAACGTAATAAATTATTGGCAGAGGCCAATGAGATTATTCGTCAACATGAAGATTATCTGCACGGAATGGAAGCGACTGAAGTTGAGCAAAAAGGGGCTGTTTTGGTATTTCGCGGGGAATTTTTCCTTGATGAAGAAGGCTTGCCTACAGCAAAAACCACTGCCGTATTTAATATGTTTAAACATCTCGCGCATGTTTTATCGGCTAAATATCATTTAATCGATTAATTGCAGATGACGCCTTTTGCTGCTTCCTCCTTAGCCGCTGAACCAAAATAACAGGGGGCCAAGCCCCCTGCTTTTATCTCACCGAATCCACTTCACGTCAGGTTATAACAGTGGTTTTTCACCACGTTGCCACCAACGTAATAATAGACGATCTACACTTTCCGCTGCACTGCCTGTAAAGCGATCCATCAGACGTTTACGACGGGAATAACGCACACCAATAACTTCATGATTATCCATCTCAGCTATCAGTAAGTCATCGCTAGTACCAATGGCATCCACCAGCCCTTTCTCTTTAGCTTGAGTGCCAAACCAATGTTCGCCAGTGGCAACAGCATCGATATCCAAAGACGGCCGCTGTTGATGGACGAACTGTTTGAACAGCAGGTGCGTTTCATTGAGGTCTTCGCGGAATTTTTCGCGACCTTGCTCGGTATTTTCGCCAAACAAGGTAAGGGTTCGCTTAAATTCACCTGCGGTATGCAGTTCTACGTCAATATCGTTCTTTTTAAGTAAACGATGGAAGTTGGGTATTTGGGCCACAACACCAATAGAACCAATAATAGCAAAAGGTGCACTAATGATACGGTCTGCCACACAAGCCATCATGTACCCGCCACTGGCTGCGACTTTATCCACAGCAACAGTCAGACGTATACCTTTATGACGCAAACGTTCCAATTGCGACGCCGCCAAACCATAACCGTGAACAACGCCACCTGGACTTTCCAGGCGAAGTAGCACTTCATCTTGTGCAGTTGCCACTGCCAGCACCGCAGAAATCTCTTCGCGTAATGAAGCCACTTCATGGGCATCAATACTGCCTTTGAAGTCAATGACATATAAACAGGGTTTTACTGCCGCCACCGCACCAGATTTGGCGCGCTGTTTCTTCAGTTTTTCGTCAGCCTTTTGCTGCTTTTTGAATTCTTTACTCCAGGCTTTTTGCTCCGCATGACTCATGCGCGCCAGGCGCATTTCACGCTGCATTTCCTTATATTGCTCACCGAGGGGGACCAAATTGAGTTCTCCCCGTAACCCTTGTTTCCTCATTCCTTGGCTGACAACCAATAATACAACCGCGCCAATGGCGACCACGATGGTCACTACTTTAGCGAGAAACAGTCCGTACAGAGAAAATAACTCCACAAATACCGCCTTTATTCATCTGCTATTAAAGAGATACCTGCATTCTAGCGAACCCGTAGGCCGACGTCTTGCGCAAATGAAAAATTGCATTGGTTTCGCTTAAATATAAGAATGTAAGAGATATCGCGGCGCGCAAAAAACAAATTTACGCCGCTTGCAAGAGGAATAATTATGCATTACCAACCTAAACACGACCTACTCGATAATCGCACTATTTTAGTGACGGGTGCAGGTGATGGCATTGGCCGCGAAGCGGCTTTGACTTATGCTCATTTTGGTGCGCGCTTGATTCTCGTCGGCCGAACCCTACACAAACTTGTTGCGGTGCAGCAACAGATTGCCAAGGCCACGGGTCAGAAGGCTATTGTTTGGGAACTGGATTTGCTACATGCAACAGCGCAAGATTGCCAACAACTGGCGGATGCGCTCAGTCAGCAAATTTCGCATCTGGATGGTGTATTGCATAATGCCGGTTTATTGGGTGAGATTGTGCCGATGGCAGAGCAAGATATCACCGTCTGGCAGGATGTGATGCAAGTGAATGTCAATGCAACTTTTATGCTAACTCAAGCATTATTGCCATTGCTGCTGAAGTCACCGAGTGCCTCTTTGGTATTCACCAGTTCCAGCGTTGGCCGTCAGGGGCGCTCAGGATGGGGGGCTTATGCCGTGTCAAAATTTGCCACCGAAGGCATGATGCAGGTACTTGCTGAAGAATATAAGCAGAGTAATCTGAGGGTTAATTGTATCAACCCTGGGGGCACGCGGACTCAGATGCGCGCCAGTGCTTTCCCGGATGAAGATGCCAACAAGTTAAAAACACCGGCCGATATTATGCCGCTTTATCTCTACCTGATGGGCGACGATAGCCGCAGAAAGACCGGTATCAGCTTCGATGCACAACCTGGCCGTAAACCCGGCCCCGCAGAATAAAGGAATGTTTCATGTCTGAAGAACGCCACCAGCAGCGCCAACAAAAAATAAAAGAAAAGGTTGAATCACGGGTTGCAGCAGCGCAAGAAACTCGCGGTATCTTGATTGTTTTTACCGGCAATGGCAAAGGCAAAACTACCGCTGCATTTGGTACTGTAACCCGCGCTGTTGGCCACGGACTGAAAGCGGGGGTGATACAGTTCATTAAAGGTGAATGGCCGAACGGCGAGAAAAATCTGTTGCAACAACATGGTGTTGAGTTTCAGGTTATGGCAACTGGCTTCACCTGGAATACACAAAATAGAGAAACAGATACCGCTGCCTGTCAGGGTGTTTGGCAACATGCGCGGCGTATGTTAGCTGACCCGACCTTAGATTTAGTGGTGTTAGATGAACTGACTTATATGGTCGCTTATGACTACTTATCACTGGATGAGGTTGTTGACGCGCTAAGACAGCGCCCTGCCCATCAAACGGTGATAATTACTGGCCGTGGTTGCCATCGGGATCTATTGGAGATGGCAGATACTGTCAGTGAATTACGCCCGGTTAAACATGCTTTTGATGCCGGTATTAAGGCACAACAAGGTATCGACTGGTAATTTTCAGCCCTATCTTTGACCAATAACATGCCGCAGAGGTAAAGTCTGCGGCATTAGCGCCTTCTATATAAAGCAATCAACGCCAAACATAATTCGCCAATATCGGCTAATTCGATTTTTTAAACTACTTTTCAAGCGGGATCATCGGAATGTTTGACGGAGTCAATGTCCCAATGGCGGGGGTTAGAGTCCCCATCCCCGGTATGACTTGAACCACTGATTGAGAGTGAGTACCGCCACAAGCATAAGTCACAGTGGAAAACCCGGTTCCGACAACAAATAAAACAGCCATGCTGGTAGCTAACAGAGATCTTTTCATGTTAATGCTCCTTAGATTTCAAATCCGATGGGGAGTATCCCCAAGAGCACTTTAGCCACTTAAAATAGCTTGAGACCAGAGGTAACTCACTGTGGTTGACAGTTTGTATATGCTAAAAAATCAATTCTTATAGAATATTTATACTATAAAAAGAAATTACGGCAGTTTTTTATACTTTGAAGTAAAATACGAAATATCTGAAGAAGAGGAAATGGGATTGGGATTGGGAATTCTTAGAGTGAATAATGGGAAGAAAATGATTTCTTCCCATAAATAACCTGGCTTATCCGCGCTTATTAGATCCACGACGCCCAGTAGCAGCTGCCGGAGCTGCGTTACCTACGTTTTGGCGGGTAGAACCTTTACGGGCTGAGCCTTGACGTCCAGCAACCTGTCGGCCAGCAACTTCAGTATGGCGCTTAACCGCACGACGAATCTGATTAGCTTTGACCCGACGTCGGTCTTTCTCAACGGGCAATTTACTGACAGTTTCAGAATCCAACTCCACGAGTTCACGTAAGTAGTTGGTCGCTTTCAGATCTAATTCAGTCCAACCGCCACGAGGCAAGCCTTTTGGCAGATTGATGTCACCATAGCGAACACGAATCAGGCGGCTAACTTGCACACCAACAGCTTCCCACAAGCGGCGAACTTCGCGGTTACGCCCTTCGGTCAACGTGACGTTATACCACTGGTTAATCCCTTCCCCGCCCTGGAAACTAATGGTGCGGAATGCCGCTGGGCCATCTTCCAGTTGAACACCGCGGCTCAGTTGTTTGATTTTTTCGTCATCAATTTGACCAAACACACGCACCGCATATTCGCGTTCAACTTCACGGCTAGGGTGCATCAGGCGGTTAGCCAATTCACCATCAGTGGTGAACAACAATAAACCTGAGGTATTAACGTCCAGGCGGCCGACCGCAACCCAACGTGAACCGCGCAGTTTTGGCAGACGGTCAAATACCGTTGGGCGGCCTTCAGGGTCATTACGGGTACAGAGCTCACCTTCCGGCTTGTAATACGCCAAAACACGACACACCGCTTCTTCAGATTCTTTAATCGAAAGAAGATGGCCGTCCAGACGAATTTTAGTCGCCTGAGTCACCTCAACACGATCACCTAGCTTTGATATTTTACCATCAACGCTGACACGGCCCTGCTGAATGATGGCTTCGATTTCCCGACGAGAGCCATGACCCGCTCGTGCCAAGATTTTCTGTAATTTCTCACCCACAACTTTATCGCCCTGTGGTTTAGGGCTTTGTGGCTTTGAGTTTGGTAAATTTTGGTCTTCTGACTTCTCGCTCATTGAGCAACCTCTAATGTCGCCTTCACAGGCGTCGCGTTATATATTGTAATCAATAAGTTAAGCTCACAATCAAGCGGAACTCACTGATTGTAATACATTTTAGAACACAGCGTGGCGCGTAAAAAGTGACGCAAACGCCTCAACACGCTGGTTCGTGACCGGACATATTACACTATTTTCACAGTCAGGGATTCAAAAAGACTCGGATGTCACTAACAATGACTTATCGCCAATCCATTTAACGGAATGGCGTTGCATCCCCTGCACCTTCACGGATAACTTCCGGGGAGGAATCAGTCAGGTCAATAACCGTAGTCGGCTGTTGGCCCAGTGAGCCGCCGTGAATAATTAAATCCACTTGTTTGCCCAAGTGCTCTTTGATCTCTTCTGGATCCGACTCAGCAAAATCATTGCCCGGCAACATCAATGTGGTCGACATCAGCGGCTCGCCTAATACATCCAACAGCGCCAGCGCAATAGGATTAGACGGTACACGCAAACCAATCGTTTTACGTTTGTCATTCATCAAACGCCGCGGCACTTCTTTGGTCGCTTTCAATATAAAGGTGTAGTTGCCGGGAGTGTTGTTCTTGATAAGTCGAAACGCCGGATTATCAACATAGGCGTAAGTTGATAGTTCTGATAGATCACGGCAGACCAATGTGAAGTTATGATTACCATCCAACTGGCGAATACGACAAATACGTTCCATTGCCGTTTTATCTTCTAAGCGGCAACCAAGGGCATAACCCGAATCTGTCGGATAGACAACCACCCCTCCCTTACGTAAAACATCCACACTTTGGTTGATTAACCGTGGCTGAGGGTTTTCTGGGTGAATATAGAAAAATTGACTCATGACTCTACCTAATCATTAAATGTATGAATTAGCTGGACTGACTCTCTATCGGCCAATCGCGCCATACCGGTTCCACCCCAGCGGGCAACCACAATTTGCGGCCCAACTCAATCCAGGAGCAAGGTTGATGGAAATCAGACCCTTGGGATGCAAGTAAATTATAGTCGCGCGCATACTGGGCAAGTTGTGCCCGTTCATGGGGGGCTTGCTGGCACTGGGCAACTTCCATGGCATCACCACCATGCTCAGCGAAATGTGCTAATAACCGCTTTAACCATTTCGCCGTTAAATCATAACGCCCAGGGTGCGCCAGCACGGCTTGCCCACCTGATTGCTTAATAGCATCAATAGCTTGTTCTATTGTACACCATTGAGCGGGAACATAACCGGTCTTGCCTTTGGCCAAATACTTTTTGAAAACCTGGCCGACGTTACTGGCTAGCCCTAACTCCACCAGATAACGGGCAAAATGGCCTCGCGTCACCTGGCCACCTTCTGCCAACCGATTAGCCCCTTCCCAGGCATCAGGAATACGTGCTTTCGCCAGTCGGGCACTGATTTCTTGCGCCCGGCTATAACGATGCTCGGACTGTTGGCTTAATAACTGGCAGATGCTGGGATGTTGGATATCCATGCCCAATCCGACAATATGGATTTCATGGTTTTCCCATAATGTGGAAATCTCGACACCGGGAATAAGCCGGATTGGCAGCTGCTGCTGCTCAATAGTCGCAGCGGCTTCAGCTAACCCTGCGGTGGTATCGTGATCAGTAATCGCTAACACACCTACGCGCATTTGCGCCGCCCTGATCACCAACGCCGCGGGGCTCAGCGAACCATCCGACGCGGTGGTATGACTATGTAGGTCATAGAGAGTAAAGGCCGTTGATGTCACAACATCAGTTAAATCAGCCGAGTTAGGTGATGTGGTGTTATCAGACAACACGGATTTATTAGACAAAACTGATTTATTAGACAAAATAAAAGTCCGGAAAAAGCGTGGCTAACTATCATACTCGCTAATGTGACATTAACGTTAATCAATCTTGTTTGGCGTCCAACTCATTCAGGAAAATGTTACGGCTAAAAGAGTTGGTTAAAAACAATCATTCAGGGGTTGACATTCACCCCACGAACCAGTTAACTAGTACACAAGTTCACGAGATACCAAGATGCTGCTCAGGAACGTCGGGCAACACCGTTTGTGAAGTAACACCATGAAAGCAATCATAGAGAGTGACTGATAATGAAAACTTCCCTAATTTCCTTACTGCGTTGGTGGCACATCTCCCTCTCTCGGGCGGTGTAATCGCGCATATCAGTCATCAGACAGTGCAGATTGCTTCAGCCCGCTTATAGCGGGCTTTTTTATGGATAGATTTCGGCATATACCTTTTTTCAGGAACCACAAACGATGCAAACCTCGCGCCCCACTTTACAGTTACTGACCACCACGGCGTGTTACCGTGATGACCCAACCGCGCTGTTCCATCAGCTTTGCGGCGCGCGACCAGCAACATTACTGCTTGAGTCAGCGGAAGTGACCAGCAAGCAGAACCTGAAAAGTCTGCTCATTATCGACAGTGCGCTGCGTATCACCGCTCTGGGGCAGAAGGTGACAATTGAAGCACTGACACGCAATGGTGCGGCGTTATTACCCTTGCTGGACGCAGCATTGCCAGCGCAAGTTGAGATCCAAGTCCGTCCTAATGGCCGCGAGCTAGCATTTCCCATAATTACTGATGTGCAGGATGAAGACTCCCGCTTACAAGCGCTATCCGTTTTCGATGCTTTGCGTCTGTTGCTGAAACTGGTCGATACCCCGCAGGCAGAGCGAGAAGCGATGTTTTTGGGTGGCTTGTTTGCCTACGATTTAGTCGCCGGTTTTGAAAACTTGCCGCAGTTGCGCCAAGACCAACGTTGCCCTGACTTCTGCTTCTATTTAGCTGAAACCTTGTTGGTGTTAGATCATCAACATCGCTCAACAACATTACAAGCCAGCCTGTTCACCCCGGATAATAGCGAGCACCAGCGCTTGACGGCGCGTTTAGAACAGCTAGCCCACCAATTGCAACAAGCGCCGCAGGCCATTCCTGCCAAGTCAGTACCAGAGATGGCGTTACAGTGTAACCAATCAGATGAAGAATACGGTGCCGTTGTCAGCGAGTTACAGCAGGCAATCCGCGAAGGTGAGATTTTCCAGGTCGTCCCTTCTCGCCGTTTCTCACTGCCTTGCCCGTCGCCACTGGCGGCGTATCAAACACTGAAAGACAGCAATCCAAGCCCGTATATGTTTTTCATGCAGGATAACGAATTCTCTTTGTTCGGTGCCTCACCTGAAAGCGCACTGAAATATGATGCGACCAATCGTCAAATTGAAATTTACCCGATTGCCGGGACTCGCCCACGCGGCCGCCGCGCTAGTGGAGAACTGGACCGCGATTTGGACAGTCGCATTGAACTGGAAATGCGTACCGACCATAAAGAATTGGCGGAACACTTGATGCTGGTGGATTTGGCCCGTAATGACCTGGCGCGTATCTGTGAACCGGGTAGCCGTTATGTGGCTGATTTAACCAAAGTCGACCGTTATTCCTTTGTTATGCATCTGGTTTCTCGCGTAGTGGGCACGTTGCGCCACGATTTGGATGTGCTGCATGCCTATCAGGCCTGCATGAACATGGGGACATTAAGCGGTGCGCCAAAAGTTCGGGCGATGCAATTAATCGCCGCCAGTGAGGGGGCGCGTCGCGGCAGTTACGGCGGTGCTGTCGGCTATTTTACCGCTCATGGTGATTTGGATACCTGCATTGTTATTCGCTCGGCTTATGTCGAGGACGGCATCGCCACAGTACAAGCCGGTGCCGGTGTGGTGCTGGATTCAGTCCCACAGGCGGAAGCCGATGAAACCCGCAATAAAGCCCGCGCGGTGTTACGCGCCATCGCCACCGCACACCACGCCAGGGAGGTGTTTTAATGGAAAATAATCTAATGGCCGATATCTTGCTGCTCGATAATATCGACTCCTTTACCTACAACCTGGTTGATCAACTGCGCTCCAGTGGCCATCGCGTAGTGATATACCGCAACCAAATTGCGGCTGACACCATTATTGAGCGTTTGCAACAATTCGAACAACCGGTGTTGATGCTATCACCTGGCCCCGGCACCCCAGCGCAGGCTGGCTGTATGCCTGAGTTGTTACAGCGTTTACGCGGCCAGCTACCGATTATCGGCATTTGCCTTGGCCATCAAGCCATTGTCGAAACCTATGGCGGCCATGTTGGTCAGGCTGGCGAAATATTACATGGTAAAGCTTCTGCCATTGAACACGACGGACACGGCATGTTTGCAGGAATGCCTAATCCTTTACCGGTTGCCCGCTACCACTCATTGGTCGGCAGTAATATCCCAACAGAACTCACTGTTAACGCCCGTTTTGGCGAGATGGTCATGGCGGTTCGTCATGATGTCCATCGGGTTTGTGGCTACCAATTCCACCCAGAATCGATTTTAACCACCCAGGGTGCTCGTTTGCTTGAGCAAACCTTAGCCTGGGCGCTATCCCCTTCGCGCGTATAACCGCAACAGTTTTAGCTGTGACTCCAGGCTATTTGGGGATGAAAATTTAAGGAATTGATGATGCACAATCTATTACCAAAAGAATTGTTATTAGAAAAACTGTTTCGGGCCGAGTCGATGACTCAGGCAGAAAGCCAACTGCTATTTGCCGCGATTGTCCGGGGTGAACTGGAAGCCAGCCAATTGGCTGCGGCATTGATCAGCATGAAAGTACGCGGCGAAACACCCGCCGAGATTGCCGGCGCAGCACAAGCCTTATTAGCTGATGCTCAACCCTTCCCGCGCCCCGATTACCTGTTTGCCGATATTGTCGGCACCGGTGGCGACGGCACCAACAGCATTAACATCTCCACGGCCAGCGCGTTTGTTGCCGCCAGTTGTGGCGTGAAAGTGGCCAAACACGGTAATCGCAGTGTGTCCAGCCGTTCCGGCTCGTCAGACTTGCTAGCCGCCTTTGGCATTCGTCTGGACATGAGCGCCGAGCAGTCACGTCTGGCATTGGATGAGTTAGGTGTTTGTTTCTTGTTTGCGCCGCAGTATCACACCGGTTTTCGCCATGCGATGCCTGTTCGCCAACAACTCAAAACCCGTACTTTGTTTAATGTGTTAGGGCCATTGATTAACCCTGCCCGCCCACCCTTAGCGCTGATTGGTGTTTATAGCCCTGAATTGGTGTTGCCGATTGCTAAAACTCTTAAAGTACTGGGTTATCAACGCGCGGCGGTGGTGCATGGCGGCGGAATGGACGAAGTGGCGATCCATGCGCCAACTCAGGTCGCAGAACTGAATAACGGCAGTATCGAAAGCTACGAATTAGCACCGGAAGATTTTGGCTTAAACCGCTTTGAGCTTGGCTCGTTACAGGGCGGCGCACCTGAAGAAAACCGTGACATTTTAGCACGGTTGTTACAAGGTAAGGGTGAGGCAGCGCATGCCGCAGCAGTCGCGGCTAATGTCGCATTATTGCTGAAATTACATGGGCAGGAAAACCTGCGCCATAACGCACAACAAGCATTGGAAATGATTCACAGCGGTCAGCCTTTTGAACGTGTTACCGCTCTGGCAGCAAGAGGATAAATCATGCAGGAAACCGTACTTCACCAAATAGTGCGCGATAAGGAAATCTGGGTTGCCGCGCGGAAATTACAACAGCCTCTGGCCAGTTTCCAAAATGACATTACCTTGAGTCAGCGCGACTTTTATCAGGCGCTACAGGGCAACAAAACGGTGTTTATTCTGGAGTGCAAGAAAGCATCGCCGTCCAAAGGCGTTATTCGCGATAATTTTAATCCAGCAGAGATTGCTGCTGTTTATAAGAATTATGCCTCGGCTATCTCGGTACTGACGGATGAAAAATACTTTCAGGGCAATTTTGACTTTTTGCCACAAGTCAGCGCGGCGGTAACTCAACCCGTATTGTGTAAAGATTTTATTATTGATGCTTACCAAATTCAGCTGGCGCGTTTTTATCAGGCTGACGCTATTTTGCTGATGCTATCTGTGCTTGATGATGAGACTTACCGCCAACTGGCCGCCGTGGCTCATAGCCTGAACATGGGGGTGTTGACCGAGGCAAGCAACGCCGAGGAACTGGATCGCGCTATTGCATTAGAGGCAAAAGTCGTTGGTATCAATAACCGTGACTTACGTGATTTGTCTATCGACCTTAATCGCACTCGCGAACTGGCACCGCGCCTGCCCGAGGGCGTGACGGTTATCAGCGAATCAGGTATCAATAACTACCGGCAGGTACGCGAACTCAGCCACTTTGCCAACGGTTTCCTCATTGGCAGCGCATTGATGTCTGAGGCTGACCTGAATGCTGCGGTGCGCCGCGTGCTATTGGGTGAAAATAAGGTATGCGGTCTGACCCGCGCCCAAGATGCCGCTGCCGCTTACCAGGCCGGGGCAGTCTATGGTGGTTTGATTTTTGTCGGCAACTCGCCACGTTATGTGGATATTGCGCAGGCCCGCACCGTTATCAGTGGTGCACCGCTGAAATATGTTGGCGTATTCCGTGATGCAAAAGTCGAAACCATACAACAAACTGCTGAACGGCTGTCGCTAAGCGCCGTGCAGTTACATGGGCATGAAGATCAAAGCTATATCAACCAACTGCGCGAAGTATTGCCTGCCAGTTGCCAAATTTGGAAGGCATTGAGTGTCACTGACACCGTGCCAGCTCGTCGCCTACAGCATGTTGAACGCTATGTTTTGGATAATGGCAACGGCGGCACCGGCCAGAGTTTTGACTGGTCATTATTAGCCAGTCAGCCATTGGATAATGTCCTGCTGGCAGGTGGGCTTGGGGCTGATAACTGTAGTGCTGCGGCCCAACTGGGTTGCGCGGGTCTGGATCTCAATTCCGGTGTCGAAAGCACCCCCGGAGTGAAAGATCCCCAAAAGATTGCCGCCGTGTTCCAGACATTACGCGCTTATTAAATCAACGACTAACGGATAGAAAAATGACCACATTGAATCCCTATTTTGGCGAATTCGGGGGAATGTATGTCCCCCAGATTCTGATGCCAGCATTGAAACAACTGGAAGAAGCTTTTGTTAGTGCACAACTGGATCCTGAATTTCAGGCGCAATTTCAGGATTTGTTAAAGAACTATGCCGGGCGTCCAACCGCCCTGACCTTGTGTCAAAATCTGACCGAGGGAACTAAAACCAAGTTATATCTGAAACGAGAAGACCTGTTACACGGTGGCGCGCACAAAACTAATCAGGTTTTAGGCCAGGCTTTATTAGCCAAACGCATGGGTAAAACAGAAATCATTGCTGAAACTGGTGCGGGTCAGCATGGTGTAGCTTCAGCATTAGCCTGTGCCTTATTGGGCTTAAAATGTCGCATCTATATGGGTGCCAAAGACATTGAGCGCCAGTCGCCAAACGTTTTCCGTATGCGCCTGATGGGGGCTGAAGTTATCCCAGTTCACAGCGGTTCATCAACGCTGAAAGATGCGTGTAATGAAGCACTGCGTGACTGGTCTGGCAGCTACGAAACCGCCCACTATATGCTGGGAACTGCCGCAGGCCCGCACCCTTACCCCACTATTGTGCGTGAATTCCAGCGTATGATTGGCGAAGAAACCAAAGCGCAACTGTTGGCCCGAGAAGGCCGCCTGCCCGATGCGGTACTGGCATGCATCGGTGGCGGTTCTAACGCCATTGGCATGTTTGCTGATTTTATCGATGAGCCGGGTGTAGGGCTGATTGGCGTGGAACCGGCTGGGTTGGGTATCGAAACCGGTCAACATGGTGCTCCGCTGAAACACGGTAAAGTCGGCATCTACTTCGGTATGAAATCACCGATGATGCAAACCAGTGATGGTCAAATTGAAGAATCTTACTCAATTTCTGCCGGTTTAGACTTCCCATCTGTCGGGCCACAACATGCTTATTTGAATAGCATCGGGCGCGCTGATTATGTGTCAGTGACTGATGACGAAGCTCTAGATGCGTTTAAAGCGCTGTCATGCAAAGAAGGGATTATCCCGGCGTTGGAGTCTTCCCATGCCTTGGCCCATGCCCTGAAAATGATTAAAGCAGAGCCGGAAAAAGAACAGATATTAGTGGTGAATTTGTCCGGGCGGGGTGATAAAGATATTTTCACCGTTCACGATATTCTGAAAGCGCGGGGAGAAATTTAATGGAGCGTTATCAACAGCTTTTCAAACAGTTGGCTACCAAAAAAGAAGGCGCATTTGTTCCTTTCGTGCAACTCGGCGACCCGACACCGGCTCTCTCCTTAGAAATTATCGACACCTTGATTGCCGCAGGTGCAGATGCCTTGGAGTTGGGCATTCCTTTCTCTGATCCATTGGCTGATGGCCCGACGATTCAAAACGCCGCGCTACGTGCTTTCGCCGCCGGGGTTACCCCAGGTATCTGTTTTGAGATGCTGGCAGAAATCCGTAAAAAGCACCCTACCATTCCCATTGGGTTGCTGATGTATGCGAATCTGGTATTCCATAACGGAATAGATACTTTCTACCAGCGCTGCGCTGATGTCGGTGTTGACTCGGTGCTGATTGCTGATGTGCCATTTGAAGAGTCACTGCCGTTCCGCACTGCGGCCTTGCGCCACGGAATTGCGCCGATCTTTATCTGCCCGCCTAATGCCGATGATGATTTATTACGAGAAATAGCCTCTCATGGCCGTGGCTATACCTACCTGCTCTCTCGTGCGGGTGTGACGGGGGCTGAGAATCACGGACAACTGCCATTGAATCATTTGATAGATAAACTGCGTGAATACAATGCGGCTCCAGCTCTACAAGGTTTTGGTATCTCAGAACCTGAGCAGGTAAAAATCAGTCTGGCGGCTGGGGCAGCAGGTGCCATTTCAGGTTCTGCTATTGTAAAAATCATTGAAAACAATGTCTCACAGCCCGCAGAAATGCTCGCGCAATTGGCCAACTTCGTGACCAATATGAAAGCAGCCACCCGCAGCTAGTTTCCCCAGTGCGCCTGATGACACATCAGATTCAGGCGCTATCTTCCTTATTTTCAATACCTTTTTCCCGATCTATCTGCTGAAAATTTGAATTAAAGCCACTATTCAGTAGCAAGTTGAAGATACATTTCAGTAGGTTAAGACCATAGATGATGTGAAAAATCGGAATATCCGTTTTATTTCTAGCCTTATTATTTTATATTATTAAATATAAACTACTGAATCAGTAGTATCAAAATAGTAAGCCTTTTACTTTAAATAACTCGGTAATAGTATTATCTTTACCAATAAAATTCTTATGACTACTAGACATCTGTTTAACTGTCGCATTGAATCTACCTAATAGAGAACTAAGCGAGTTACCCTTAATATTATCCATTGCCATATCACGATCATAAAAATTCACACCATCTTTCCTGGCAACACCATTATGTCTACACATATTAAATTCATCTGTGTTTTTAATAATCGATTTTAATTCATTAACTAATTCTTTCAATTCAAAGTTAGCTATTTCAATATTGTTGATAAAATTATAAAAGTAATACTCTCGCTCATGCGATGGATGCAACCCATAGGTTTTAGTTTTGAATAGAAGTTTACTTACCTCTATATAAACTGAATTTGCATTTTCTGACATGCTACTGCACTCACTTAAAATGCTTTTTAAAGTAAACATTTCTTTTCCAGATACACTTTCTTGTTCAATAACCTTATTAACTATAGTTAATGCCGTATTACATAACGGAACTACCGTTTTTAATCCTTCATGTTTAGGAAAAACATCATTAACCAACTCAATAGCTATCTTGTAACCTTCCTGTGCCGTAAACTGTGCTACGTAGTTTTTAGCCACTAATACTGCAACTACTGTAGCCCCAGCCATTATGATATTACAAAAAGCAGATATCCAATCCGTATAACTACCAGGTTCAAAAGTATTATTGTAGATAGTATAAATGAACTGACCAACTAACACAGCAAACATAACGATAGATAAAGCAATCAATCCTTTCTTTTTCATCTTTTTGTTTTCATAAGATAATTTTGATTTTGCATACTATCCTACCACTACCGAAACGTGCAAGGACATTAGCTTTTAAGCCCCTGTAAGCCCCGTATAGCCACGATTGATTGAAACCTGATAATCACATGGCTACATTATTAACACGCTTAGAATCGTTCCTGCTGTATTTTAGAAGGAAATAGTTATCTTCTGGAATTGGAAAATCGCAGTATCCACTACTATCTATAGTGTAGTTAGCATTAAATCCTTTCTTTTGGATTTTATTCTTAATGTTTGAAGTAGTAGTTACCACTGTCAAAACGCCTATTCTTAGTTGTTCCCTAAATGATTCCATAGTAATATCCTCCGTAATATAAACTCTGGTAAAGTCCTAATAAGAATGAAAAAATTAAAATTTTATCTTTCTCATATACTGTTCTTTTTCTTTGGTGTAATGGTAACAGTAGTTTTGCTATGGGTTCTCTATAAAGATCCAACAAGAATAACTGCACCAGCTTTAGCGGCATTAACTGCTATGTGTACTTTCTTACTTGCTTTATGGTCAGCATTTAAAGTTAATAAATGGTTAAACTCTAAAGTTAATGAAAAAGCATTTAAACGAACAGAAGAATTTTTAGATGAAATGATACATTACAACCTATCTATAGCTAAAATTTACTATATCTGTGACTTATTGAGAAAAGCAAAATTTGAAGAATTCAACGATGATATACATCTCAATAAAGAATTAAATGAATATATAAATGAGTATTTTAATGTAAGCCTTTCAATAAAGGTTTATGAGAATACATTTAAGCATTGGGGTATCAATTTAATCTGTAGGAATCATTTCAATGCAATTGAAAAAAAGATGGATTCAATAGCTCCAAGAATAAGAAGGATAATAATCCTATCTAGCAACATCACTAATAGCAAACATAAAAAAGAAGATTTTCTAATCATACAATTAAGATCTAAAGAAGTAATGTCTTATATAGATAGTTCGTCATTTTTATTAGATAGTTTTACTAAATTAACATACGATCAGATTTTTAATCATGACAAAAAACCTACACCACTCTCAAAAAAGGTTTAGTAGTAATAGCTATCTCTTCTTCAAAAATCCGCATCATTTCACTTAACTGATCTGGTGCGGCTGTTTCTGTGTATCCATCATTCATTTCAGCTTTAGTTAAAAACCTACTGCTAACTCCTACTTAATACGTTCTTCTATACGTACTACTAAGTAATACGCCATATTACCTGTAGATTTAATTATGCCAATAGTAACGTATAAGCCATTATGCCGTATTAGATTTAATATCTGAGAGATAGGTATATCTATAGTATGGATCCTCGTAGTGGCTCTCCTATGCAATATTTATGGATATAAAAAAATCGGATTAATGCCCGAACATATCTATCGATGAAGCGTGATATAATTACTCTGCATATATAAGGATGATGGTGCAATGACGATACAAGGACAATTCGTAGTTAATAATGCCGATTATAGCCCTCTGTCGATTTTTGGCGTAGGAACATTCATGGCATATAGTGGCAAGGCAGATTATCGTAACCATACTGGTTGTGTTGATGTTCCAAATGTTGGCCCTATACCGCAAGGGCGATATCACATTGTTAGCCGCCCAACAGGTGGCTGGAAAGGGGTTATCAGAACAGACCTTCATGATTTCTACTCATGGTTTACGCCAACCCCTGTTTTAAAGGCTGAGTGGTTTGCTCTGTTTCGTGATGATGGCAATGTTAACGATACGACATGGATCAATAGTGTTGAACGTGGAAATTTCCGTTTGCACCCTGCTGGCCCAATGGGGATTTCGTTAGGCTGTATAACATTGCAACACCGATCTGATTTCCTAACAATCCGTCAGGCTTTGCTTTCCACTCGCAAGGAAACATTAGCTAATGGGCTGGTGACATATGGACATATCGAGGTGATTTTAAATGGAACGAAGAAGTGTCCCATTGGGAATTAGAATTTTAATTACAATAGCTTTGTTTGTTTTGTCTTTCATAGTATTAAGACCCTCAACACCAGTTACGCAACGAGAGTATGACTTTTGGAATGCGGCTGCTAACTTTTTTGGCGAATATGATGTTGAAGGTTTTGTTGGTGTCGCACTGCTTATTAGTTGCACTATCATTAGCTTTGTTTGCTACAAAATAGTCATTAGGGTAGCAGAACGTCGAATGAATCGTTGCAGATAATAAAAAAGTGGCTCACTAATGTGAGTCCCTTTTTTGTTTGGGGTGTGTAATTTATAATGTCACGTTGCTCTCCCGCGCGGGGGTGACGGGGGCTGAGAATCACGGACAACTGCCATTGAATCATTTGATAGATAAACTGCGTGAATACAATGCGGCTCCAGCTCTACAAGGTTTTGGTATCTCAGAACCTGAGCAGGTAAAAATCAGTCTGGCGGCTGGGGCAGCAGGTGCCATTTCAGGTTCTGCTATTGTAAAAATCATTGAAAACAATGTCTCACAGCCCGCAGAAATGCTCGCGCAATTGGCCAACTTCGTGACCAATATGAAAGCAGCCACCCGCAGCTAGTTTCCCCAGTGCGCCTGATGACACATCAGATTCAGGCGCTATCTTCCTTATTTTCAATACCTTTCTCCCGATCTATCTGCTGAAAATTTGAATTAAAGCCATTCATAACCAATACTAATAATGTGTAACACACTAAGCATTTCTTTACATTTAGGATGCGGTAGGTGTCAGCGCACCTAAGTGAAATATGCGTTAATAGCACTTTGAACTATTGGTTTATCCAATACGCCCTATAGCATTGATAAACATGGAGAGTCATTTATGAAGATTTTCAAAACCATTTCAGCTTTATGCGTTGCAGTGATTATGGCGATGGCAATATCCGCCTGCGCTCCTACAGCAAAATCAGAAGGAACCGGGGGTTATCTGGATGACACTGTGGTCACGACTAAAGTGAAATCAGCGCTGTTAGGTGAGAAGAATCTAAAATCGACTGAAATCAGTGTTGAGACCTTCAAAGGGCGGGTTCAGTTGAGTGGTTTTGTTAGCTCACGTCAGGATGCTAACCGTGCAGTACAGATTACCCGAAGCGTACCTGGGGTAAAATCTGTGAGTGATCAAATGCTAATTCGGTAATTTTATGCTCGGAGGCGCATTTCTGCGCCTCCTTTGCAGGCCCCCCTGCAATTAAGATATTAGCCAAAGTCATTGGTGTGACAGCAAGGCAGCCAGCAAACGCATCCCGATGAGCTGACTCCAGTCAGTGATTCCGGTAAGTGAGAGCAGCTAACACCGCTGTAACGCCAAGGACGAAGGATAATTAGAAACGATAACCGGCGCCAAACATAAACACCCAAGGATCAAGGCGGGTATGAATACTTTGCTCCTGGCCATTGGCTTTGAATTTCACGTCAGTTTCGATATTCATCCACCAGACAGACATATTCACCATCCAGTTTTCGCTAACCATGTAATCCAGCCCCGCCTGACCCGCCACACCCCAAGAATCTTTTACACTTAAATCCGTCAATCCGGCAGAAGCACCGGTGTTGTTGAATTTCTCATCAAAGAAAGTGGTGTAGTTCAGGCCAATCCCCAAATACGGGCGCAGTTTGTCTTGTTTATCGCGGAAATAATATTGCGCCATCAATGTCGGAGGCAGCTGCTTAACTTCAGCGATGTCACCGGTCGGCCCAAGGCCTATTTTATGACGGAAAGGCGTAGCTGCCAGCAATTCCACCCCAATATTATCGGTAACCAGATAACTGAAAGTCAGGCCCAACTGAGTATTGTTATCTGCTTTGAAGGAACCATAACCTAATACATCATCAGACCCGGCATTGGGTCTGACCGTTGCCGTCCCTGCCCGGAAAATATAATCGCCTGCTTGATGCGCACTTACCGCAGTCGATGCCAGAGTTGCTACGGCTAATATTGCCAAAGTGACTTTTTTCATTATCCATTCCATTTGTAGGTACATTCGCGGACAGAATATACCCACAAATGAGTATTCATGATCCAATCGAGATCACATCTTTAGTAACAATTTAAATAAATCCTAATTTAAGTAGGGTTATTTAATTCCTTAATAATATTGAAATTGATCTGGATCATAAATGGCCGTTTACACCAAATAGTGCTTACGGCCATTGCTGAAAAAGACAACAGTTGTCATGCTGCTATGCTTGGATGTTGTATGTGTGAAATCGTGATCGGTTGGCTGTTTACTTTGTAAGGAGCAGTAGATTCAAGATGAGCGCTGAAATTAATCCGTGTGTCAGTTGTGGTGCCTGCTGTGCCTATTTTCGAGTCTCATTTTATTGGTCGGAGGCCAAAGATGGCGGCGGTACAGTTCCCTCTGCCATGACCGAGCAGGTCACCCCGTTTATTAGCTGCATGTCCGGCACTAATGGCAAATCTTCCCGCTGCATTGCCCTCCAGGGCGAGGTCGGCCAGTCTGTTTCTTGTTCAATCTACGACGACCGCCCACCTCCCTGTCATGAATTTGAGCAGTCAGGAGAAGCTGGTATTCACAATCCCTATTGTGACCGCGCCCGCGCCCATTACGGCTTGCCACCGTTACCTGTTGATAACATCGAGGTAATTAGATTAGAAGAAATCAGCCGTTGGCCAATGACGGGATCCCACAGTGCACCATAACAAGGTATAATCATCGGCTAAGCGCTATTTTTTCGATCCCAAGGAGCTTTCATGCCTATCACGGCTAACACTTTATACCGTGACAGTTTTAACTTTTTACGTAATCAACTGGCCGCCATTCTGTTACTGGCACTACTGACTGCGTTCATTACCGTCATGCTGAATCAGGCCTTTATCCCTGATACTGAACAACTGAGTATTTTAAGTTCCACAGAAAGTGATTTTGCGTCGTCAGGGAATCTCAGCATTACAGAGTTGGTGGCACAACTCACACCTGAGCAACAGATTATTCTGCTCAAAGTGTCTGCGGCGGCCACCTTCTCCGCATTAGTGGGTAATGTTTTATTAGTCGGTGGCATGCTGACACTGATTTCTATGGTTTCTCAAGGCCGTCGTGTTAGCGCGTTGCAGGCAATTGGTATTTCACTGCCTATTTTACCCCGCTTACTGCTGCTGATGTTCATTGGTACGCTGTTAATTCAGTTGGGAATAACCCTGTTTATCGTGCCGGGTATCATTATTGCTGTGGCACTTTCGCTGTCACCGATTATCGTGAGCACGGAAAAGATGGGGGTTTTCGCCGCAATGAAAACCAGTGTTAAGTTGGCCTTTGCCAATGTTCGGTTGATTATTCCAGCGATGATGTTGTGGATAGCAGCCAAACTGATTTTGTTATATTTGGTCAATCACCTGAGCGCATTGCCGACACCTATTGCCAGTGTGGTTTTAAGCGCGCTGAGTAATCTCGTTTCTGCATTATTGCTGGTGTATCTGTTCCGCTTATATATGTTATTGCGCCCAACCGACGTTACTGCGTAAACGTCGGTACCGATAAAACAACCAAGGGCCATTACGGCCCTTTTTGTTATTCAGGATTCAATACATTTGCTGTTGTACTGATTTCCGGCTCAACTTCCGACTCTTGTCTCTCTGCCACTCGCTGTTTACTCTGAATCAGCTTGAGGGCTAAATAGAGATCGGGCACCAAAACCAGATCATCATCATGGCTTTTCAACTTATTAATCCGGAACCAGCGCGTCAATTCAGTGCGTCGCCCGGCTAATATCAGCTTAATATTACGCTGCTTCAGATCGCGCTTAAGCTCATCAATCGCCGCCAACACACTGATATCCGCATAGGTAAAACTGGCAACCGCATCAATCACCACCCAATTAGCCGGATGTGGCGTACTGTCGACCAAATTCAGAATGCGCCGTTTAAAATAGGCGACGTTGAAATACGTCAGTGGCGAGTTAAAACGGTAAATCATCACGCCGGGTACAGGTTTGATGCCATTACCACTGCGCATTGAATGGATCATGCCATCGGCATTCACCCCCAATAACTGCTCTGTCGGGCGGAAAACGGTGCGCAAGAATTGTAATAACCCCAACAATACCGCCAAACCAATGCCACTAATCACGCCGACCAATACCACGCTGACGAAAGTAAAAGTCGCCAGATAGAAAGCCTGCGTATTACGTTTACGTAACTGCCATAAACTTCTGAATCCGAGCAAAGACCAGGCGGCATAAATCAGCACCACACCCAGCGCGGCGATGGGGATAAATTGCAGCGGGCGAGTTAAAAATAGCAACACCATCGCAATAACCAACGCGGCAATAATCGATACCAGTTGGCTCTTACCATTATTGGCATCATTCACTGCGGTTCGGGTACTCGCCCCACTGATAGCAAAACCCTGCGAGAGCGCGGAGACAATATTGGTGATACCGAGCGCGCGCAGCTCAACATCTGCATCCACTTCGTAACCATTCTTGGCGGCAAAACTGCGGGCGGTAAGCATCATACTGACAAAACTGACCACCGCCAGGTTGAGTGCCGGGATCACCATGTCACGCAACAAGCCCGGTTGGAAATCAGGCCAATGCACCATCGGCAAACCACCGTCAAATCCGCCAACCACCGCGACACCAAACTGCTGCATATTGGCAGACCAAGAGACAAAGGTCGCGATGACAATGGCTAACAATGGCGCAGGCCAGTTGGGCCGTAACCACTTAACACCGTACAACACGACAAAAGTCAGTAATGAAATGGCAACCGTGGGTAAATGACTATTAATTAAATTATGTGGCAGAGCCAGCACTCGCTCAATCAATTGAGGTGGGCGGGTCATAAAACCAAATACTTTACCCAACTGATCCACAATAATGGTGATCGCCACCCCGTTAAGTAGGCCGGTGAGTATAGGTCGCGATAATAAATCAGCTAATGCCCCGAGCTTAAAGCGGCTGGCCACCAGACACCATGTCCCCATCATCAGTGTCATCATGATTGTCAGTTGCCAGTGAACCTCGCTGTTCCCCGCTGCCAACGGCGCAACCACCGCAGCGATAACCGCACAGGTCGCCGCATCAGGCCCGACAATCAGTTGCCGTGAGGAGCCAAAAAATGCGTAGGCAATCATCGGCAAAATACACGAATACAATCCGACCGCAGCGCTGACGCCAGTCAATTCCGCATAGGCGATAGCAATGGGCAATGCCACTGCGGCCACCGATAACCCAGCTCTCACATCTGGCTTGAGCCAGTCACGTTCATAAGCCATTAATTGGGTCAAACCCGGCATCCAATACCGGAGTGATTTTCTCTGCATACTAACTCCACCAAGCTTTAACCCAATATCTGTTACTTATCATGCTGGCTTAATCCCGAACTGGCAATATACAGACAAAATCTGTTACTTGTTTATCGTAAGTTTCTGCAAATTCCACTGGCAGAGCGCGCATTCCCGCAGATAATTAAGGATAATAGTGTTTTACCGTAGGTACCCTCACCGCACTGAATCCGGTATAGTCGGGCGGTGTACAAATGATGGATTGATTCATGAAGCAACTTTTAGATTTTCTCCCTTTGGTCGTATTTTTCGTTTTCTACAAGATGTATGACATTTTTGTCGCATCCGGGGCGTTGATTGTCGCAACCTTGCTGGCGCTGGCCTTTACCTGGTTCAAATACCGCAAGGTAGAAAAAATGACCCTGGTCACCGCCATTATGGTGCTGGTGTTCGGTACCTTAACGCTGGCATTCCACAGCGACTTGTTTATTAAGTGGAAAGTGACGGTGCTGTATGTACTGTTCGCTGTCGCGTTATTAGTCAGTCAGTGGTTTATGAAAAAACCATTGATTCAGCGCATGTTGGGTAAGGAACTAACATTACCCGATACCGTCTGGTCAACACTGAATATGTCTTGGGCAGTGTTTTTCCTGGTCTGCGGTTTGCTGAACATCTATGTGGCTTTCTGGTTACCGCAAGACATTTGGGTCAATTTCAAAGTCTTTGGCTTAACCGCCCTGACGCTGGTATTCACACTTATCAGTGGCGTTTATATTTACCGACACATGCCGGAAGAACAGAAAAAGTCATAATTTAAAATAGTAGGCAGAGATGACCCAGGAACAAATATCACCTAGCGGTGAACAAGTATTACCCAATGGTGAGCTGGTACTTCGTACCCTTGCGATGCCCGCCGATACCAATGCCAACGGGGATATTTTCGGTGGCTGGTTGATGTCACAAATGGATATTGGCGGTGCTATTCAAGCTAAAGAGATAGCCCACGGGCGAGTGGTCACTGTGCGTGTTGATGGCATGACCTTCCTCAAACCTGTTGCGGTGGGTGACGTGGTTTGCTGTTATGCCGGCTGCATTAAGACCGGCCGCAGCTCTATTACCATCAATATTGAAGTATGGGTGAAAAAGGTCTCTTCCGAACCTATTGGCCAGCGTTACAAAGCGACTGAAGCGGTATTCACCTATGTGGCGGTTGATGACATCGGCAAAGCTCGCGCCTTGCCTGAAGGTAGCCGAAACTTTGAGGTGGGCGCAACGCAATAGTTGCGATTTGGTTGATGTCAAATGTCAGATGTCAAAAGGGTCGTTCTAGCAGCGACCCTTTTTATTGCAACGTGGATATTGCCGAACAGCAATATCACTGCCTTAGTCCATTTCCGTCGTGCCGCCAATTTTGAACACCACGGTGGTGACATAATCCTTGGCCGCAACTGCTTCAAAACGCCACTTGCGCATCACCTGTTTCACTTCACGCTCAAAGGTATTACGCGGTGTTGCTTCCAGAATTCGCACATTAGTGACTCGACCATTTTCGTCAATGTCATATTGCACTTTAACCTGCCCTTCAACCCCTAACGCCAAGGCTCTGGCGGGATAAGTCGGCTTCGCCTTACTCAGGGCTTTTGGCCCAGTAGATGTTGACACGCCCGGCACCGATGCTTTTGGTGCTGATTTAACCGGTGCATTAGTAGAAACCAGTGCTGGCTCCTCTGATTTAAAAGGTTTGTCATCCGGTGGTGCAACTGTCTTTTTAACATCCGGCTTTTTCACTTCCGGCTTTTTGACTTCTTTTTTCACCGGTTTAGGTTTTGGTTTCACCGGTTCAGGGATAGGTACAGGCACCGGTTCTGGCAGCACTTCAGGTTCTGGTGGCGCTTCTTCGATGGGCTCAGGTTCAGGTTCAGCCTGCGGCTCTGCCGCTGCTGGCTGTGGTGCCGCGAAGGTATCTATATTAACCATCGTGACCGCGATCGGCGCATCCTCTATCTCTGGTTGTATTCTCATTTGCTCTACAGATACATACAGCAATGCTGCAATTACGCTGCCATGTATACCAACTGAAAATGCGAGTGGCCACGTAAGCCGTCGACCCAAGAAAAATTTATTTAGCTGCATAATAATTCAGTGTCCTCTAATGCAGCTAAGTTTAAATGCAAATAGCAATCATATTCAATACGCAGTTGCAAACTATCTTAGCGATAGGTCTTAAATGATGCTTTAAACGGCAATATCAACCAAATAACACTTTCTATTTACGCCTGGTTATCATTTTATTTCATTATAAATTACCGGTGTATTCGCCGGTAAATTGCAGATATCCCTCTTCTCACTGATTATTGAATTTATGGGTGGAACATGATGTTATGGAACACCGAACACCGAACACAAATCAAATCGCCATATTTCTGTATGACGAATAGGTGAAATATGCTGTATGTAATCTTTGCGACCGATATTCCTGATTCACTTGAGAAGCGCTTGTCCGTGCGCCCTGCCCATCTGGCTCGCTTACAAGTATTGCAGGATCAAGGCCGTTTATTGACTGCGGGTCCTAACCCCGCCATCGACAGTGCAGATCCCGGTGCTGCCGGATTCACCGGTTCTACCGTGATAGCTGAGTTTACTTCGCAGCAAGAGGCCGAGTCTTGGGCAGAACAAGACCCTTATGTTGCCGCAGGGGTGTATCACTCAGTCATTGTAAAACCCTACAAGCGCATATTTTGAGTCAACGCGATTATATCTGAACGTAAAAGCATTCAGATTGATGATTGTCCGAACTGTTGCGGTGTTTGGTTTAATCGTGGGGGAGATTGATAAAATCATTGAAAAATCAGTTGAGTGTGTGCTGGATAAATACGCGGATTCCGATGAAAATCATACGCCTGCCATCAGGCGTATTTATTTTAAAGTACCTTCGCCCGACCCACTAGACTTTGTAGTGTTTCAGCCAATGCTCTTCACAGGCTTCTACCGCTTTGTCCAACATATGCGCAGGTGATCTCAAGATCATATGGTCTTTTCTTACCCAAACAGGGTAAGTATGTTTGCCGGCAGCAATGACTTGTTCAGCATAAATAGCAGCGTGATATATCAGCTCAGATTCTTCACAATAAATCTCATATTTATGCAACGCCGGGCTGGTTTTCAAATCCCCGAAGAATACTGTTTTAGCTAATTTATATTGAGACATTAACTATAGCCTTTGCTGGAATAGGGATTATATCATCCGCTGAACAGCATCATATAACTGTGATACTCACTGCAAAAGCCTCCCTAAGTTGATGTCCTGTCTAAACTAATGTCCTGGCGACAAAATTTGAATTTCCTCACGCACCACAACGACTACGCTCGCTGAATATCATCACCTAATATTAAAACGGTCATATTGCAGTGGAAGATGACTCACTTCCTCTAATGGGCAAGAACTGAATAAGTAACCTTGCATGGCATCAACACCCATATCAACCAGTTGGCAATACTGCAAATGAGTTTCGACCCCCTCAACAACAACATTCTGACAATGTTCACGTAAACGCGTCACCAGGTTATCGAAGGTGACACTACCCGCCCACTGCCAGTAAAAATGTTTATCAATCTTCACACACTCAAAGAAGCCACTGCCTGCCGCAGCAAGATGAGCATTACCACTACCGAAGTCGTCCAACCATAACGAATATCGTTTAGCCAGCTTACTTAATAATGCGTTCTCAGCACCACCACCGAGGTTAGGGAAGCTCTCCATTATTTCCAGTCGGATAAAAGGCATTGAATCCAATAGTGATATGACATCATCATCATTCAATACTGCATTTGTCATATCAAAATCTATATTTATTGAGAGTATTATTTGGTGTTCAATAAACCATTTCTGCTGATTTTTGACTTCACATAATTGAGCGTGCAGCAACTTAGCCTTCGTCTGAGCATTAAGTTGATGTAAGAAGCGTTCAGTATAAATAGGAGATTTAAAAGAGGTTGTCGTAAACCGACTCAATAACTCTACTGCAAGTAACTTACCGTTATGTTGGTAAACAGGTTCACAGATAAAAGCGCAATCAACCGCAATGTTTAGTCTGCTATCCACAGTAAAATCCTTTTATTTGATTAGAACAGCAGTATTGATCAATTGATAAAATTGATCAATTTTTTATTATTGATCACTAAAAACGATAAATGATATTGACATGAAAAAATGAAATTTAAAACAACTCATTGATAGTTATGAAAGTATCAGATAAACATGATGGTTATCATGTTTATTATTCAATAATCATTTATTTCGTTAGGGAATGGTCGCTCCGAACAACCCCACAGTAACACCCCTGAAACTGAACGATTAGAACGAAGCGACCTAATATATAGGGTAGCGTGATCTCATTCTGATGTGAAATAAACTGCCAAAGGTCTATTTTGCCCAGTTTATTATTAATATGAACATCAGAATCATCGCATTTTGCTAATTTAGGATAGGCGTGATTTTTCTGCGCGGAAATGTGAAATTTAAAGTGGAAAATATTATTTCCAGATTTCTAATCAATATCACTTTTTTAGCAATGTTAGGTCAAGCTTCCAGGAGAGAGAATGTATTGCGCAAGATATTTGTAGGTAAAAATTGAATAATGGGTATCTCCTTGCCGGGGTAAAAACAAAAACAGCCTCATAAAGAGACTGTTTTTACAACCCTCACAGCGAATCACCACTCATAAGCTACAGTGAACAATAGCGACCTACGATGCTGATGCTCGTGAAGTTGCCGGACACAATAGATATGGCGATAACGCCGCGATTGACCTTCAAGCCAGCGATTTTTTCGACGCTGGTTTTGCCGCAACATACGCCAACGGCCTACCTCATTCTTACTCCGTCTCATGAAGCTATTCTTCCAAAGCTGAGAACCGGACTATTATAAACTTTTCATCTGTTGCGCCAAGTCGCCACAGGGAAAAAACGCATGTTTAGCCTTAAATCATCTAACCTTACACTGTGGTAAAAACAAAAAACGCCAACTATATATAGATATCGACTAAGGTATTCGCTTTGCAAGTCCTTTAGCTTAAAAGACTTTATCCAGCAATATATCCGATTAAAGGTTTCGCCTTTGCCATACTGTGCGTACACTCTTTAGTGACCGTTTGTGAACAGGATTTCCGCCCTTATGACAACATTTTATACCGTAATCAGTTGGCTCTCAGTTTTTGGCTATTGGTTGCTTATTGCCGGGGTCACGTTGCGTATTCTCATGAAACGCAGAGCCGTTCCTTCGGCCATGGCATGGCTGCTTGTTATCTATATCCTGCCGTTGGTGGGAATAATCGCTTATCTCTCATTCGGTGAGCTTCATCTCGGTAAACGTCGAGCTGAACGTGCCAAGGCCATGTGGCCATCTACCGCGCGCTGGCTCAGTGAACTGAAAGATTGCCAACATATTTTTGCCAGTTCGAACAGCGAGGTGGCAACCCCATTATTCCAACTGTGCGAACGTCGCCAGGGCATCAGCGGCGTTAAAGGCAATCAATTACAGTTGTTAACCACCACCGATGACACACTAAAAGCCTTAGTCCGTGATATCGAGTTGGCTCGGCATAATATAGAAATGGTGTTTTATATCTGGCAGCCGGGCGGCTTGGTTGATCAGGTCGCTGAATCTCTTATGGCGGCGGCGCGGCGCGGCGTCCATTGCCGGCTGATGCTGGATTCTGCCGGTAGCCAACAATTCTTCCGCACCCCCTATCCTGCCATGATGCGCAACGCCGGAATTGAAGTTGTCGAAGCACTTAAAGTGAATGTCTTCCGGGTATTTTTGCGACGTATGGATTTGCGCCAGCATCGTAAAGTCGTATTGATTGATAATTATGTTGCCTACACCGGCAGCATGAATATGGTCGATCCGCGCTTCTTCAAACAAGACGCCGGAGTCGGCCAATGGATTGATATGATGGCGCGAATGGAAGGCCCGGTGGCGACAACCATTGGTATCGTCTATGCCTGTGACTGGGAGATTGAGACCGGCAAACGTATTCTGCCGCCGCCACCCGATACCCATATCATGCCGTTCGAAGAAGAGAGCGGCCATACTATTCAGGTGATTGCCTCTGGCCCGGGCTTCCCTGAAGAGATGATCCACCAGGCATTATTAACCGCCGTGTATGCCGCTCGTAAGCAGTTGATCATGACTACGCCGTACCTCGTGCCAAGTGATGATTTGCTGCATGCCATCTGTACTGCGGCGCAACGTGGTGTTGACGTCAGCATTATCGTTCCGCGCGATAACGACTCAATGATGGTGCGTTGGGCCAGCCGTGCCTTCTTCTCTGAGCTACTTGATGCCGGGGTTAAAATTTACCAGTTTGAAGGCGGGTTGCTGCACAGCAAGAGTGTTCTGGTCGATGGCCAATTAAGTTTGGTGGGAACAGTAAACCTGGATATGCGTAGCTTATGGTTGAATTTTGAAATCACGCTGGTGATTGATGATGATGGTTTTGGTGCAGATTTAGCACAAGTCCAGGATGATTATATTGCTCGCTCGGTATTATTAGACGGCGAACAGTGGAATAAGCGTCCACTTTGGCATCGCGTAACTGAAAGATTATTCTACTTTTTCAGCCCATTCCTGTGATCAATGGGAAAGCTAACAATTGCCTAATTGTAGATTCTCTGAGTTATTCGCTTTCAATAGCATAATAATTGTAAAAGCAGCATAGAGAGTGTTTTAATGAGCGCAATCTGTAAATGACAAATGGGAATCTGCAAATGGACCTTAATAATCGCCTGACTGAAGATGAAACACTGGAACAGGCTTACGATATTTTTCTGGAACTGGCAGGTGATAACCTCGATCCAGCAGATATTTTACTGTTTAACCTTCAGTTTGAAGAGCGCGGCGGTGCTGAGTTATTTGATCCCGCCGAAGATTGGCAAGAACATGTCGATTTTGATGTAAATCCGGACTTTTTCGCCGAAGTTGTCATTGGTCTGGCTGATAGCGATGGTGAAGAGATAAACGATGTGTTTGCTCGTGTTCTACTGTGCCGAGAAAAAGATCATAAACTTTGCCATATCTTGTGGAAAGAGTAACCAGCGCCCCACCCGCTGCTTAGCTTAGGCAGCAGCTTGATCAAGCTGATGTTTGTCGCTCGTGTACTATACCCAATAAAAAATCTACCCAATAAAAAATCCCCGCTGATTTATCTGGCGGGGATTTTTGCTATCAGACTATTAATATCTGAATAAGGGCATCAAAGCGGGTCTACCTTCAGGCAAGAAACCGCATGGCGGAAGCTCCCCTCCAATAATGGGCGGGTTTTTGCGCACTCTGGCCCAGCAATTGGGCAGCGAGTACGAAAAACGCAGCCAGATGGCGGATTAATGGGAGACGGTAACTCCCCCTCCAGCAACTGGATCACTTTCGCCCTTTCTTTATCTGGGTCAGGGATAGGTACGGCCGACATCAATGCTTTGGTGTAGGGATGCTGAGGATTATGGTAAACCTCATCATAAGTACCAAGCTCTACCGCATGGCCCAGATACATCACTAACACCCGGTCAGAAATATGTTTTACCACCGCCAGATCATGTGCGATGAAAATCAGTGACAGCCCCATTTCACGTTGTAATTGCTGTAACAGGTTTACCACTTGCGCCTGAATTGATACATCAAGTGCTGATACCGGCTCATCGCAAATGACCAGTTTCGGTTCAAGGATCAATGCGCGAGCAATCCCAATACGTTGGCACTGACCACCCGAGAATTCATGAGGGTAACGGTTGATTAAGTTAGGCAGTAAACCCACCTTCAGCATCATGGCTTTGACTTTATCTTTAACTTCCTGACGTGGCATTTTAGGATGATAAGTCCGCAGTGGTTCAGCAATGATTTCACCGATAGTCATTCGCGGATTTAATGATGCCAGTGGGTCCTGGAATATCATCTGGATATCGCTGCGCGTCTCACGCCACTGCGCATCACTCATGTTAAGTAAATCTTTACCTAACCACGCCACACTACCACTAGTCGCTTTCACCAAACCAATAATAGCGCGGGCAAAAGTTGATTTACCGCAACCAGACTCACCCACTACACCTAAGGTCTCACCTTCGTACAAACGCAAGGTGACGCCATCGACAGCTTTGAGGGTTTTTGATGGCTGCCAGAACCACTGTTTACCATCCTGAATATCAAAATGGACTTTCAGGTCAGCCACTTCTAACAATACTTTTTTATCTGTCATGGCATTCATACTAATTCCCCTACTGGCTTGTAGCAGGCACGTAAACGGCCATCACCAAAATGCTCTAATGCTGGAGCGGTGCTACAGCTCTCCATTGCATACTGGCAACGAGGCTGGAATGGGCACCCTTTCGGCAAGCGCAGTAAATTGGGTGGATTACCCGGAATAGTCATGAGAGATTCGCCTTCAGCATCAAGGCGAGGTACTGCATTCAGTAGACCAATAGAATAAGGGTGACTTGGGTGATAAAACACATCCCGCGCCTGACCATATTCCATAGTTCGGCCCGCATACATCACCAGGACTTTATTACAAATACCGGCAACCACCCCAAGGTCATGGGTAATCATAATGATCGCCGTATTGAACTCATTCTTAAGTTCATTCAGCAACGTCATGATTTGAGCCTGAACAGTCACATCCAGTGCTGTTGTCGGTTCATCCGCAATCAACAGCTTAGGACGGCACAGCAACGCCATAGCTATCATCACGCGCTGACGCATTCCCCCTGAAAATTCATGCGGATACATACGCATACGCTTACGCGCTTCAGGCATTTTTACCGCATCAAGCATGCGAATTGACTCTTCAAAGGCCTCACTCTTACTCATCTTTTTATGCAATTGCAGCACTTCCATTAGCTGCTCACCCACGCGCATATAAGGATTCAGGGAGGTCATTGGGTCTTGGAAGATCATTGAGATCTCTTCTGCCCGTAAACGGTTCAACTGCTTTTCGGGTAAATTGAGGATCTCACGGCCATTAAACTTCGCCGAACCTCCTATCCGACCATTACTGGCCAGCAGCCCCATCAATGCAAATGCTGTTTGGGATTTACCTGAACCGGACTCGCCCACAATACCCAGCGTTTCACCGGCGCGCAGGTCAAAATTAAGCGCGTTTACCGCAGTGACATCACCGTCGGGTGTGCCAAATGTAACGGTCAAGTCTTTGACATCCAACAGAACGTTTTGCTGAACAGCAGACTGATTATCAATAGTCGTCATAGTGCTACTCCTCAGCGATCTTTCGGGTCGAGGGCATCACGTAAGCCATCGCCGATAAAGTTGAAACAAAACAGTGTGACCACCAAGAAACCGGCAGGAAACATCAATAACCAAGGAGAAACTTCCATCGAGTTGGCACCATCACTGAGTAATGCGCCCCAACTACTCAGCGGCTCTTGCGTCCCTAACCCTAAGAAGCTCAGGAATGATTCAAACAAAATCATGCTAGGAACCAGCAACGAGGCGTATACCACCACCACGCCCAACACGTTTGGTACGATATGGCGCAACACAATATTACGCGTGGAAACACCGCCCACCAACGCAGCTTCGATGAACTCTTTGCGTTTCAGACTTAATGTCTGCCCGCGCACAATACGTGCCATATCCAGCCAGGACACCATACCGATCGCGACAAATATCAGTAAAATATTCTGACCAAAAAAAGTCACCAGCAAAATGACGAAGAACATGAAGGGGAATGAGTTAAGAATTTCCAGCAAACGCATCATCAGTGAGTCGACTTTCCCACCCAGATAGCCTGATAACGATCCATATAAGGTGCCAACCACCACGGCAACCAAGGCCGCAGCAACACCCACCATCAATGAGATGCGTCCACCAATCGCTACGCGTACCAATAAATCGCGACCAGATGAATCTGTACCAAAGTAGTGTCCAGATTCAATATCGGGTGCAGCTGACATCATGCCCCAGTCAGTATCAGCATACGAAAACTGGGCTAACATCGGGGCAAAAATGACAAATAAAGTAATTAACATCAGGATCACCAAACTGGTGATCGCCGCGCGGTTATGAACAAAGCGACGGCGGGCATCCTGCCAAAGGCTACGCCCTTCAACTTCCAGTTTTTCACTGAAAACTTCCAGAGCTTCGCTATTTTTCTTGCTCAACATAATTGGCGTGCTCCAGTGCTAGTAACGGATTTTCGGATCGATAACGGCATATAACACGTCAACAATCGCATTGAATAAAATGGTTAATGCGCCTACCAAAATGGTCAGACTCAGGACCAGTGAGTAATCGCGGTTTAACGCTCCGTTGACAAACAACTGACCAATACCCGGCAAACCAAAAATGGTTTCAATGACCATTGAGCCGGTGATAATGCCAACAAATGCTGGCCCCATATAGGATAAGACAGGTAACAACGCAGGCTTTAACGCATGACGTAATACAATCGTTCGCAGTGGCAAACCCTTGGCCCGCGCAGTACGAATAAAGTTGGAATGCAGAACTTCAATCATTGAGCCACGGGTAATACGCGCGATACTGGCGATATAAGCCAATGACAGCGCCACCATCGGCAAAATAATAAATTTCGGTGCACCGCCGTTCCAACCGCCACCGGGTAGCCATTTTAATATAATGGCAAAAACCAGGACTAACAGAGGAGCAACGACGAAACTCGGAATAACCACTCCGGTCATGGCAAACCCCATGACGGTATAATCCCACTTGGTATTTTGGTTCAGCGCAGCAATAACTCCGGCACTGACACCTAAAATTACCGCCAGTAGGAATGCCGCAAGCCCCAGTTTTGCTGAAACTGGAAACGAAGCTGAGACCAACTCATTGACGGTGTAGTCTTTGTATTTAAATGAAGGCCCAAGATCACCTTGCGCCAGTTGACCCAAGTAATTGAAATACTGTTTATAAACTGGGTCATTGAGGTGATATTTCGCCTCAATATTCGCCATCACTTCGGGTGGAAGATTACGTTCGCCAGTGAATGGGCTACCTGGGGCGAGACGCATCATGAAGAATGAGATGGTAATCAAAATAAAAAGTGTCGGAATTGCTTCCAGACAGCGGCGTAGAATAAATTTTAACATTGCCTGTACCTTTAGCCTCTTACTGCGACTTTATATTTCAAAGCAAAAAAGGGCAGCCCATGACTTATCGGCTGCCCTTATAATATTAGTGCTTGATAATATAAAGATCTTTAACGTGCATATTATCCAGTGGATCCTTACCGGTATAACCACCGACATAAGGTTTCACTAAACGGGCATTCACGTAATAGAACAGCGGTACAATTGCAGAGTCTTTATCCAACAGGACTTCAGCTTGTTGGTACAAGCCAGCACGCTCTTTCTCGGTTTGAACTTTCAGCGTGTCGCCAATCAACTTATCAAACGCCGGGCTCTTATAATGCACGGTGTTGTTGCTGCTGTCAGATAGCATCATATTCAGGAATGAAGAAGGTTCGTTATAGTCAGCACACCAGCCAGCACGAGCGACATCGAAAGTCCCTTGATGGCGGGTATCAAGGAAGGTTTTCCACTCTTGATTTTCTAACTTCACGTCAACACCCAGGTTTTTCTTCCAGATAGATGCCGCCGCGATGGCCAGTTTCTTATGCAGATCAGAGGTGTTATATAACAGATTGAATGTCAGTGGTTTATCTTTAGTGTAACCGGCTTCAGCCAGCAACTTTTTAGCCACTTCATTGCGTTTTTCTTGTGTCCAGCTGAACCATTCTGGCGGTGTCAACTCGGCACCACTGGTATATGGTGGAGTGAAACCATAAGCCGGTAAGTCACCCTGGTTTTTCACTTTGTTGACAATGATATCGCGATCCATACCCAGTTTCAGGGCTTCACGGACACGGGCATCTGTGAATGGTGCTTTTTGGTTGTTGATTTCGTAGTAATAGGTGCACAGATAGGGGTCAACATGCACTTCTTGTGGGATCTCTTTTTTCAGTTTCTGGAATAATTCAATCGGCATGTTGTTATAAGTCATGTCGATTTCGCCGCTGCGATAGCGGTTAACGTCAGTCACTTCAGAAGAGATTGGCAGGTAGGTAACCTGATTAATAACGGTCTTCGCGTTATCCCAATAAGTTGGGCTGCGCTCTAACACGATACGTTCGTTAACGACCCAATCTTTCAACTTATAGGCACCGTTACCGACAAAGTTTTGTGGCTGCGTCCACTTGTCGCCAAACTTCTCAATAACTGTTTTGTTCACCGGAGACATAGAAGGATGAGCTAACAATTTTTCCAAATAAGGAACCGGCTCACTCAGTGTCACTTCTAAAGTATGATCATCCAGAGCTTTTACACCCAAGGTATCAGGGGATTTTTTACCGGTGATAATATCGTCGATATTAGCGATATGTGCATATTGCACATAGCTTGCATACGGAGAAACAGTTTTAGGATCAGACAGGCGCTGCCAGCTATAAACAAAATCTTGTGCCGTTACAGGGTCACCATTTGACCATTTAGCATCTTTACGCAGATGGAACGTCCACACTTTAAAGTCTTTATTGTCCCAGCTTTCCGCTGCACCGGGCAGGATCTTGCCGTTAGGATCATTAATAACCAACCCTTCTAACAGATCACGAGAGATATTTGATTCAGGTACACCTTCGATTTTATGTGGGTCTAATGACTGAGGCTCGGAACCATTATTGCGGACTAAAACTTGCTTCTCCGCCAGCTGTACACCTGCAGGTACATTGGCTGCAAAAGTATTTCCTACAACCGTCATACCCAAAGCAGCCACAATGCCTGCGGCCAGGAGACTTTTTTTCGTGATGTTGGTCATGCTTATATTCACTCCAGTTTTTATTATTGCATCGCCCTATAGTCAGGCGAGCTTCACCTTTAAAAGGCATTTATCAATTACATCGCACGGGGAACGAATCCGGCCATGTAATACCCTATATGTATTAACATCAGACGATAATTCGTACTGTGTTATACATCCCTAATACCCTGTTTGTTTTCCTAAATACTTTATGACACGACTTCTTACTGCAAACTCTATTTCTGGCTACTGTACCTGACGAATATAAAGATTTTTTAAATCAATTAAATCTTGCGGATCTTTACCGCTGTATCCACCCACCGTCGGCCTAATAAGCCGCACGCTGACACGGTAATATACCGGCACCATCGCCGAATCCTTGTCCAACAAATTCTCTGCTTGCTGGTACAAAGCGGTACGGGCTTTAACATCAGGTGCTGCCAACGTTTTGGCTAATAATGCATCAAACTCTGGGTTTTTATAGAAGAAGGTATTATTACTGCTGTCTGATAGCAGCATATTGAGGAATGCAGTTGGTTCGTTGTAATCGCCACACCAGGTTGCTCTGGCAACATCAAACTGGCCCTGATGGCGACTTTCTAACGATGTTTTCCATTCCTGATTCTGTAAGGTAACAGTAGCACCGAGATTCTTTTGCCACATGGATGCTGCAGCAATAGCTTGTTGTTTATTTTGATCTGAGGTGTTGTAGAGCAAATTAAACTTTAATGGGTTTTCAGCATTAAAACCGGCTTCTGCAAGTAGCTTCTTCGCCTCGGCATTACGTTTTTCCTGTGGCCAACTTGCCCATTCAGGTAAAACAAAATTTGCGCCCTCGGTAAATGTTGGGGTAAAGCCATAAGCAGGGATCTGCCCTTGCCCCATAATTTTGGTGGCAATAATGTCGCGATCGAGTGTTAACTTAATCGCTGTTCTGACCCTTGCGTCAGTGAACGGCGCTTTTTCATTATTAATTTCGTAATAAAAAGTACAAAGATACGGGCTGACATGAACCTGTGCTGGCAGGTCTTTTTTCATTTTGGCAAACAGATTGGGAGGAATGGCGCTGTTGGTAATATCAATCTCACCACTACGGTAGCGATTGATATCACTCACTTCAGAACTGATCGGTAAGAAAGTCGCTCTATTGATGACAGTTTCTTTATTATTCCAATAAGTCGGACTGCGTTCGAGCACAATACGCTCATTAACCACCCAGTCTTTTAATTTAAAGGCTCCATTACCGACAAAATTTTGTGGCAGCGTCCATTTATCGCCATATTTCTCAACAATATCACGCTTAACCGGCTTCATTGAGGTGTGTGACAACATGCTAATAAAGTAAGGGACAGGTTCGGTTAACGTAACTTGCAAGGTTTTGGCATCTAATGCTTTTACCCCTAATTCATCCGGTTTTTTGACACCTTTTAGCACCGCATCAACATTCTCAATTTGGGCATACTGTAAATAACTGGCGTACGGAGAGCCTATTTTAGGATTAGCCAAACGCTGCCAGCTATAAACAAAGTCCTGCGCTGTGACGGGTGTGCCATCACTCCACACCGCGTCATCCCGTAAATGGAAAGTCCATACTTTATAACCGTCATTATCCCAATGACTTGCTACGGCAGGAATGATATGACCATTCGCATCATTACTCACCAGCCCTTCCAGCAGATTCATAATAATATTGGTTTCAGGATTTCCCTCAACCTTATGTGGGTCTAAAGAGGCAACTTCGGAACCATTATTAATAGTAATACTCTGATCTAGCGCTAATTCTACGCCCGGAGGAACCGCTACTGCCATTGATCCAGCCGAAAAAGATAAACCCAAAATAGTGCCAATTATTGCCAGTGGTCGCTGTTTAAACTTTATTTGCATTTCTAACCGCCCTTTTATGAGACTTGTGATGTTTTTCTCAAGGTTTTGCGTCAATCTGCCGCCAACAACGACTAGCAATAACTATTCCAAAAATAAAAATTACGCGTCAGTTTCATTGAAAAAACAAGAAATCTCTCGCTATGGAGTTGTCCGAAAGCTAACAGAAGCCGAAATCTGACGCCAATAATTTTTACAGAAATGTTAAGCAATTCTCTTTTTCAATCGGGTACTAACGATAGTAACTCATTGTGTAAGCATTCAAGTCAAGACGTAATGCTTTGAATTTATTAGTTATATATAATAACGATTTTAACTTCACATCAAAAATTATGTTTAAAAACAGTGATAAGAAACATAAAGTTAACATTTTTACTATTGCCAGAATAAACACCTACTCATTGCAATGTAATCACTAATAACATCTAGATAAATTCAGCACAAGCCCTACAGAATGATGTGAGCATTTTAACAACAAATAGCGTATTTAATTTAATCGGAAGGTTGATCAGCGAGTTATTAAAGGTGAACAAATAAGCCTTAAGCCAAATTATTTGTACCGGGCAACTATTAATGCAGCATTTGAGTGCAATAGATTAAAGTTCATTCATTATTTGCACCAAAATAATGCCTGGGGACTTCAATATCATACTAATGACAAGAAAAAGGCCACCGGTAATAAACTGGTAGCCTCTCAACAGTGATGAATGGGGAACTATTGATTAATTGTCTTGATGCGGGTTAAAGCAAACCAGGGAAAATAGCTTTGATGCCGGTTACTATGAATTCGATACCCAATGCCATCAGCAGTAAACCCATAATACGTGTAATAACGTTAATACCCGTTTGACCGAGTAATCGAACCAATAATGGTGCAGCCCGGAACAATAACCAACAACAGAATGCAAAGAGTGCAATCGCGACAGTTAACCCCATTAAGTTCTGCCAACTGTGATAGCGAGAACTCCAAACGATAGTTGAACTGATCGCACCCGGCCCTGCCATCAATGGTAATGCCAATGGGACGACGCCAATACTTTCACGCACCGCAGTTTCTGTTTTTTCCTGCTTGTTCTGTTTATCTTCACCAAGCTTACCGCTGATCATTGACATGGCAATACTCACCACCAAGATCCCACCAGCAATACGAAATGAATCAATAGAAATACCAAATATTTTTAGAATGGCATCGCCAAGAAACAGAGAGATCCATAAAATAATTGCCACCGACAGGTTGGCAGTTAGGTTGGTTTTATCCCGCCCTGCTGCTGCCTGATAGCTGGTCATACTGATAAATACCGGCAAAATACCCACCGGGTTCACCAGCGCAAATAAGCCAACAAAAAACTTGATGTAACCTGAAAGGTCCAACAGAGATTGACTCACACATCACTCCGCGAAATTGCTCGTAAATACATCACAGATATCAGGCCATTATACCGAATGCCCCGAGACAACACATCTTACGGCTAAACTGGGTAAATTTGCAGTGCAAATAATGATGTCACCCGTGCAGCGACAGATCTTTACCGCCCAAATAGCTAACAATAGTTCTTTTCACTGAAAATCACGCTTAGGACATTATCCAAGTAGATGTGCGCGCTAATGTAATAGAATTAGTCACAGGAATCTATGGAATAAACCGGCATTTATGCTTGATAAATGGGTGTCAGCTAAAATGGCATTTATTGTTAATATTCCGTGGCGTTAATGCTGATTTAACGTCATGAATTATCACTTTATTTGCTCAAATGATAATTACTCTCAACTAATAATTGCTGAATGGTGTCAGCTTGACGATTTTGTGATTTAAATCACGAAAAACAGTCCTAGGAATAGTTAAGCTCAGAGCCGTGGTAGAGAGTAACTCGGTTAAGGAATAGAGTATAAGGGTTGAAAATAGTTTTTTCCCCCTCATATTATTCCTAGTGGACTTAAAGCTCTTTCAGTAAATCAGCGGTAAGCAATGAGAAAGTAGGATATAAAAACTATCTCTATTTGACAGTACGGCATGGATAAGCCTGTCTATACTAGTTGCTTCAACAGCTCATTTACTAAAAGAGTTTAACATTATCAGGAGAGCATTATGGCTGTAACGAATGTCGCTGAACTTAACGAGCTAGTAGCACGCGTCAAGAAAGCCCAGCGCGAGTATGCCAACTTCACTCAAGAGCAGGTTGATAAAATCTTCCGCGCCGCAGCTCTTGCTGCTGCAGATGCCCGTATCCCTCTGGCTAAATTAGCTGTAGAAGAATCAGGCATGGGTATTGTGGAAGACAAAGTGATCAAAAACCACTTTGCTTCTGAATACATTTACAATGCTTACAAAGATGAAAAGACTTGTGGCATTCTGGAAGAAGATAAAACCTTTGGTACTATCACCATCGCTGAACCTATCGGTTTGATTTGCGGTATCGTGCCAACGACCAACCCAACCTCTACTGCTATCTTCAAGGCGTTAATTAGCCTGAAGACCCGTAACGGTATCGTATTCTCTCCACATCCTCGTGCAAAAGACGCAACCAATAAAGCCGCAGATATCGTGCTTCAAGCCGCTATCGCAGCAGGTGCGCCAGCCGATATCATTGGTTGGATTGATGCCCCTACCGTCGAGTTGTCTAACCAACTGATGCATCACCCAGACATTAACCTGATTCTGGCGACCGGTGGTCCAGGCATGGTTAAAGCAGCTTACAGTTCTGGTAAGCCAGCTATCGGTGTTGGTGCAGGTAACACACCAGTTGTTGTTGATGAAACAGCAGATATCAAACGTGTAGTCGCCTCTATTCTGATGTCTAAAACCTTTGATAACGGCGTAATCTGTGCGTCAGAGCAGTCGATCATCGTCGTTGACTCAGTTTATGATGCTGTTCGTGAGCGCTTCGCTTCACACGGTGGCTACCTGTTACAAGGCAAAGAACTGAAAGCTGTTCAGGATATCATCCTGAAAAATGGTGGCCTGAACGCCGCTATCGTGGGTCAGCCAGCAACTAAAATTGCTGAAATGGCCGGCATCAAAGTTCCTGCTAATACCAAGATTCTTATCGGCGAAGTTAAAGTTGTTGATGAATCAGAGCCATTCGCTCACGAAAAACTGTCTCCTACTTTGGCGATGTATCGTGCGAAGAGCTTCGAAGACGCAGTTGAAAAAGCAGAAAAACTGGTGGAAATGGGCGGTATCGGCCATACATCTTGCCTGTATACAGACCAAGATAATCAGCCAGCGCGCGTTAAGTATTTCGGCGATAAAATGAAAACTGCCCGAATCTTGATCAACACGCCTGCCTCTCATGGTGGTATCGGTGACCTGTATAACTTCAAAGTAGCGCCGTCTCTGACGCTGGGTTGCGGTTCTTGGGGTGGTAACTCCATCTCTGAAAACGTCGGTCCGAAACACTTGATCAACAAGAAAACTGTGGCTAAGCGAGCAGAAAACATGTTGTGGCATAAACTCCCGAAATCTATTTACTTCCGCCGTGGCTCTCTGCCTATCGCGTTGGAAGAAGTGGCAACTGACGGTGCAAAACGTGCCTTCATCGTGACTGACCGCTACCTGTTCAACAACGGTTATGCCGATCAAATCACCAGCGTACTGAAATCTCACGGTATCGAAACTGAAGTCTTCTTCGAAGTAGAAGCAGACCCTACCCTGAGCATCGTACGTAAAGGTGCAGAGCAGATGAACTCCTTTAAACCAGACGTGATCATCGCGCTGGGTGGTGGTTCACCGATGGATGCTGCCAAAATCATGTGGGTGATGTACGAACATCCTGAAACTCACTTCGAAGAACTGGCATTGCGCTTTATGGATATCCGTAAACGTATTTACAAGTTCCCGAAAATGGGCGTGAAAGCGAAAATGATCGCCGTCACTACCACATCAGGTACTGGTTCAGAAGTCACACCATTCGCCGTAGTGACCGACGATGCGACAGGTCAGAAATATCCATTGGCTGACTATGCATTGACACCAGATATGGCAATCGTTGATGCCAACCTGGTTATGAATATGCCTAAGTCTCTGTGTGCCTTCGGTGGTCTGGACGCAGTAACGCATGCTCTGGAAGCGTATGTTTCTGTATTGGCAAACGAATATTCTGACGGTCAGGCTCTGCAAGCGCTGAAACTGCTGAAAGAATTCCTGCCAGCCAGTTATCACGAAGGGGCAAAAAATCCGGTTGCACGTGAACGCGTTCACAACGCCGCGACCATTGCCGGTATCGCTTTTGCTAACGCCTTCTTGGGTGTCTGTCACTCAATGGCCCATAAACTGGGTTCTGAGTTCCATATCCCACACGGTCTGGCAAACGCCATGTTGATTTCTAACGTTATCCGCTATAACGCGAATGACAACCCAACCAAACAGACTGCTTTCAGCCAGTATGACCGCCCACAAGCGCGTCGTCGCTATGCTGAAATTGCAGACCATTTGGGTCTGAGTGCTCCGGGCGACCGTACCGCACAGAAAATCCAGAAATTGCTGGCTTGGTTAGATGAAATCAAAGCTGATTTGGGCATCCCAGCATCAATTCGTGAAGCTGGCGTTCAGGAAGCAGACTTCCTGGCTAAAGTAGACAAATTGTCTGAAGATGCATTCGATGACCAGTGTACAGGTGCTAACCCACGCTACCCACTGATCTCCGAGCTGAAACAGATCCTGATGGATACTTACTACGGCCGTGAATTTAGCGAAGAGCTTGACCGTGAAGAAGTTGCAGTAGCAGCTCCGGCACCAAAAGCTGAGAAAAAAGCTAAAAAGTAATCACTATCTTGATGAGTAACCTTATCTGCGGATGAGGTTATTAACAAAAGATATAACCCCCGACAATCGTTGGGGGTTTCTTTTTATGGCTATCACTTTATGGCTATCACTCAAATAAATGTCCCCTTCTCGACTCACCTTTATGCATGGCCTCTCAATGTGCCATAGCTGCGATTTATCTCTACCCTTACCCAATCCATACCTCTCATGAGATAAATTCGCTTTGCCCCGCCAATGGCGATTTAAATTGGGATATAACGGGCTAATAAGGAATGAGTACAATCTCATCTGCACAAGGGCGGTGAACAACGCGCCGCAGCGGGCACCTAACTTAAGTGTTCAGTCAAAAAACACAACGTTTGGAGATCTCTTCAACATAGATAAGCGCTACGAATGGGGCTGTATGGTTCTATTTGGCATTAATATCGCAAAAGACAAAACTACCCCACAGTATGAATAAAACAGCCAGTGAGGTGTTTTGCTGCTAATTAGGGGGTATTTAAGGATATTGCTGGAGACAAGCCGCTTTAATAGCTTCTTTATAATGGCGGCGACAAACCGAAACGTAGCTTTCATTCCCACCAATGACGACTTGTTCACCATCGTGCACTGCTCGCCCCTGTGCATCCAAACGTAACACCATGTTTGCTTTGCGCCCACAATGACAAATCGTCTTTAATTCGACTAATTTGTCGGCCCATGACAACAAGTATTTACTCCCAGGGAATAACTCACCGAGGAAATCAGTGCGCAGGCCGTAACACAACACAGGGATATGCAATTCATCTACTACCTGGCACAATTCCTGAACCTGATCTTTGGTCAGAAACTGACACTCATCAAGTAAAATACAATGAACTGGTTTCTCCTGATGCTCTGTGGTGATAATAGATAATAATGATGTGCCGCTATTGTAAAGCAGTGCTTGTGAAGACAGGCCAATACGCGAACTGACCGTTCCGACCCCAAAGCGATTATCAATCTCCGCGGTAAAAACCAGCGTGCGCATGCCACGCTCTTGGTAGTTATAAGAAGACTGCAATAGTGCGGTGGATTTGCCTGCATTCATTGCTGAATAATAAAAATAAAGTTGAGCCATGGGCCCGTAACTCCAATAGTCTAATAAATGGTCACATTGACAATGTGAGCGCAGTTTATCACAAATTCACGGTTTTCGCGGGGGATACCACTTCACGTATATTACTGTTTTCTATATTAAGTCATGATATCGCTAATGATACTGATAGAATGTTCATGTTAAATGCTTCTCTATTATTAGGCACATTACATGACTCATTTCACAATATTGATACACTAAAAAGATTACTGCTTGAACATTAACCAGGTAAGAGCGATATGAAAGCAATAGTGTTTGATATGTAGGCCGCACGATTGGTTCATTAATGATATGTGTAATGTGCTTTCACCATTAATTCGTAAAATAGTGATAACAAATATTGCCCAATCTGACAAAGCCTGGAAAGCCTCTTTTTTTTACGCAATATGTCATTGCTGCTATATCAATATCGCGATGCGCTTGTATGATCAGTTATTGCGCATCCCAACATGAGAAGTAACGTATTTTTGCTTTATTGATATAAAGCAAACTTATAACTTAGTGAGAGAATCATGTTCACGAGTAGGCTCATTAGCGAGTAAAACGAAGATTGATGTTAAAAACAGCTCAGATAATAACAAGAGGCGTGCGTTTATTAGTAGGAAGCAGCAACTTTTCGCTAATAAAATACGTAAATTCGAGTATGCTAATCAAATTGGCTATTGCAGAAATTAAAATAGCACTCTATTATTATCCAGACGCCCCCCCACCAATTATAATTTGAGACCAGGACAATGAGCGAAGCGTTAAAGATTCTTAACAACATCCGTACTCTGCGTGCACAAGCGCGTGAATGCACTCTTGAAACATTAGAAGAAATGCTCGAGAAACTTGAAGTGGTCGTTAACGAGCGCCGCGAAGAAGATTCCCAGGCACAAGCAGAAATTGAAGAACGCACACGTAAATTACAGCAATACCGTGAAATGCTGATTGCAGATGGTATTGATCCAAATGAACTGTTGAATGCTATGGCAGTTACTAAAGCCGCTGCTACTAAATCAAAACGTGCTGCACGCCCTGCTAAATATAAGTACATTGATGAGAATGGCGAAACTAAAACCTGGACCGGCCAAGGCCGTACTCCAGCAGTGATCAAGAAAGCCATTGAAGAGCAAGGTAAATCACTGGATGATTTCCTGCTGTAATCGTGATAGTTAATTAGCTATTGTGATAAAAATACCCTCCTATTATATGGGGGGTATTTTTTTGCTCTCTTCCTAAGAGTTAAATTTCGACGCATCCCAATGAATTACCCTCCCCCTCCCAATTGATAAGCAACAGTCAATCTGAACATATGATTTCCAATAAATAACGCACTGTTACCACTATCACAAAGTGTCGATAAGAATGCTCTGCTAATTTATAACAATACAATAATCGATATAACAACCAAATCGACACCATCGTTTTGCGATATAAGAGAAACTCAGTGGTAAACCACGGTGCCTGAATCCTATGGGGATTAGGTTGGCTACAAAACAAAAACTAATTTAATTTTGTACCCAACACATAAAACCATCTTTATCACTTAATGCGCACGTTTAATCGAAGCACCACGACCAATCCCGTAATAAGTAAAACCTCGGCTATTTAAGCGTTCGGGATCGTACAAATTACGCCCATCAAAAATAACCGGCTGCTTGAGGCGAGCCTTGATCATATCAAAATCAGGTGCTCTAAAATTCTGCCATTCAGTACAAATAATTAAAGCATCAGCACCTTGTAATGCTGACTCCTTTGTACCCATTAATCTTAAATCATCCCTGGCACCATAAATTCGCTGTGCTTCATCCATCGCCTCTGGATCATAAGCTTGAATAGTTACCCCTGCCTTCCACAACGCCTCCATTAAAATACGGCTTGGTGCCTCTCGCATATCATCCGTGTTGGGTTTAAATGCTAATCCCCAAAGAGCCAATGTTTTCCCAGCCAGTTGTGAGTCAAAATGCTGCTGAATAAATTCGACCAACTTAAACTTCTGCTGATGATTGATTTGCTCAACAGCCTGCAACAGTTGAGGCTGATAGCCACAACCTTCAGCTGTACGAATTAACGCCTGAATATCTTTGGGGAAACAAGAACCGCCATAACCACAACCGGAATAAATAAAATGGTAGCCAATGCGAGAATCAGAACCAATGCCTTGCCGCACTTTTTCGATATCCGCACCAACGCCTTCAGCGATATTAGCAATCTCATTCATAAAGCTGATTTTAGTTGCCAACATGCCATTTGCTGCATATTTAGTCAGCTCAGCACTACGAATATCCATAATTAACAACCGGTCATGATTTCGATTAAATGGCTCGTATAGCTCACTAATTAAATCGATAACGCTGTTATCATTAGTATCAATACCTATAACAATACGTTCAGGCCGTTTACAGTCCGCGACAGCAGCGCCCTCTTTTAAAAACTCTGGGTTTGAAACTACATTGAAGGTTATTTGCTTCCCACGTTGCTGTAGAAGAGCTTGTACTCTTTGTTGCACTTTTTCCGCAGTCCCTACAGGTACGGTTGATTTATCGATAATGACTTTCGGGGTATCCATATATTTAGCAATGGTACTGGCAACCTCAAGAACATATTGCAAATCTGCGGCACCGTCCTCATCGGGCGGAGTGCCAACGGCAATAAATTGAATAGTCGCATGTGCCACGCCTGCTGCCGCATCTGTAGAAAATCGAAGTCTACCCTCATCATAATTTTCTTTTACCAACGGAGCTAATCCAGGTTCGAAAATAGCGATACGGCCGTTCTGTAGGTCAGCAACTTTGTTCTCATCAATATCTATGCACAGGACATCATGGCCAACTTCAGCCAATACCGCGGCCTGAACTAACCCTACATAACCAATGCCAAAAACCGTAACTTTCATTCGATCTGTCCTCGAGTTTATATTCAATAAGGAGCGCACAACTGACCATTATCAGGAACTAACCTTAATTTAGCCTGAGGCGACACACCTTATTGCCTGCGAACAATAAAGCAGGTTGAAAAATTTCAAAGAAAAGTAAGGAAGAAAGTATATCAACCGATAATTCGGACATCTCGGCTGCACACATCGATTGAAACAAATTAGGCTTATTTCACAGATTCGTTATAGAACCATTTATATTAGGATGGATATTTCAAATAACAAATGCGGCAATAGATTAGTTAAGCAAATACTTATTCTGCCATCAACTCACAGTAAGGCCTATTCATCAGTTGAAAGCATCAAACGTAAACGACTACCTCCCCCCCAAACCTGGCACTGCCATGCATCACAACGCTGACTAATTTGGTTTAGATGAGTTGTTTTTAAAGTACCTAAAGGCACACCATTACTGAGTTGAATCTGATTTTTGCCCGCGTTGACATTGGCATGCAAACCAGCAGAAACTAGTATCAGATTCTGATATTCCACATGGTAATAACCCACCAACAAAGGAAACTGTCCATCCAAATGGGTACGTCTTAAGAGTTGGTTCAACTGTTCGAGCAAAGATGACATCTGTGGCAAACGATGTTGTTGATGCGCCAAATGCTCCTGAAGAATCCCGTTGAATAGCACTCTTAACAGCAAGGCCGCCAAAATGCCGTTATCTCCCGCCCGCGTGACATCCAGACAATAAAAAGCTAAATCCTTATCTGACAGTGCGGCAATATCCAATACCAGCCCTGGTTTCTCAACCATAGTTAATTGACGATAATTTATGCGGCAGCGCGCAAGAGTCTGCTGAGCGGGTGGTTGTAGCTGTTTCAATAACTGAGCGGCATCATAGGGATTCTTACGCAGCGCCTCCCAATCTTGAATAAGTTCATTTTCTTCAATGGCATGTGAGGTGAACAATGCAGGGTAAAGACAAGCAAGTACTGCTTCACGTAAGCGATTTAAATCCACAATCGGCTTCAGCAAAACATCTTTTACCCCCAAGCGTAAGACTTGAGCAATATCCGTCATTTTATCGGTGGCAGATATGACTAAAATAGGAACCTTCATCCCTTGAATCAGTAAGCGCTCGACAAACTCAATCCCCCCCATCACCGGCATTGCCAGATCGCAAAGTATTAAGTCAGGAACCTGAATTTTTAGCTGTTCCAGGGCCACCAGTCCATTTTCCGCTTGGTGAATTGTCGCGCCGAGTGAGCTTAAGAATCCCGCAATAACTGAGCGAAAAACGGTTTCATCCTCAACGACTAAAATATTTTTACCTGCTAATGGTTTTTCCATGCACTGCTTCTCTTACTAACCTTAATGGTAATAGTGGCTCAAAATGATTGTTTGTGCTTGTCAGAAATTGTTATGTGCGGTGTTACAAACATCAACTTGTGCTATCGGTGCCTTATCAGGTGATATAATTGTTCCTCGCACTTCTCCACGGCTAACTGCCCCGCAGCAATGGCTTCATCCGCGCGGTGAAAATCCAGCATTGATATTTGTGGGCAATAAGGTTGAATGAGAACATCAGGAGGATCGCCAGCCATGCGATTACGTTTCAATCGGTTTTCTAATACTTGAATCGATGTCGACATTATTTCCATGGCACTGGGCGCATTCTTCGTCGAGTTAGAGGATAAGTTCGTTATTCGTGCCCGTAAACGCCCGCGCCAACTATCCGATATATCGGCAGACTTGTCCTCAACAGGCACTTGAGCGGAAAGGATCTCTTGCTGAATAAGATGTGCATCATGCTGCAAATCAACCGCAATAACCCTATCTGCTCCCATGGCTCTGGCCAAAGAAATTGGAACCGGATTAACTACTGCACCATCAACCAGCCAATACCCCCCGAACCATACCGGTGAGAATAAACCCGGCATACTGCACGATGCCCTGATCGCTTGCTTAATATCGCCCTCAGTAAGCCATAACTCCCGCCCGGTAGTTAAATTTGTCACCACAGACCCGAAAGGTAATACGCAATCGGCAATGTCCTGTACTTCGATTATTTCATTTACAGCATTAAAAACTCGTTCTCCACGTAATAACCCACTGCGTCGCCACGAAAAATCCATCAAACGGATAACATCCCAGTATTTAAATGAGCGTACCCAGCGCTCCATTGCATCCAGATGATCGCTCGCGTAGGCGGCACCGACCAATGAGCCGACTGAACATCCGGCGACAACATCAATCTTGATACCCATTTTTTTCAGCGCATTAATGACACCAATGTGAGCCCATCCTTTTGCAGCGCCTGCTCCTAGTGCCAGTCCAATTTTACTTTGTCTCATTGTATTTCATCCCTATCTAACCGGTTTGGCACTGTTTCTCATCTGCACAAATCAAATAAACCTAACGTCACATACTGATAGTTAATACAGCTCACATCAATCTGGCTGTGGCTGAGAAATAAAGCATCTGTTTGTTCTTTTACTTTGCAGCCTTACAGATGAAACTATAGTGAATATTTGTCCTTCTGGTATTTTGATACAAATACTTTACATTTCCTGACTAAGATATAGCCTTCGGCCCAAATGGGGTACTATGAATATTGAAATATGCCAAGCCGACCTATTTATTCCTGGACTTCTTACATTAATGAATCAATTAGATGCGTACCAATCTGCATTATACCCCTACGAAAACAATTACGTGGAATCTCTCGATAGTTTGGCTCAGATAGAAACATTCGTTTATGTTGTTAAATATGAAGAAGGTATAGTTGGATGCGCTATTCTGGCACGGCCCAAGACACCGTACTCTGAAATTAAGCGTGTTTTTGTCAGCCCAGATTATCGAGGCCAGGGAGTTGCTCAACGGTTAATAACCGCGTTGCTCCATCAAGCTAATGCGTTAATTTCAAAGGAAATTCATCTTGAAACGGGAGTTTATCAACCTGAAGCGATAAAATTATATCAACGATTAGGTTTTGAATTAACATCTCAATTTGGCCGCTATGAATATGACCCATTAAGTGTGTATATGATGCAATCGCTAGCTTCTGGCCGCAGAGCAAACCATGAGTAACATGCATAATATACATGCGTCTAATTCATGAAATATTTCATTTGAGTTTCACTATTTTTAAAATAGATGAAATGCAAAATAGCCGCCCTGATGGCAGCTATTTAGAATAAATATCCGAGATTACACAAATCAAAATACGAGATATTGTCTAATAATAGCAAAAGTCGGAAACAGATAATTACATATTATGCTGTTATTTTACATTCTGCTTTTGATGAATTTAGAACCATCATCCGCAAACAGAATTCTATCCAGAATATTGTGAAGACTTACGGATTAATGATGAAATAATTAACCGTTAAAAGTACCAAATGAGACGCTCATTTTTTCGAACATTGCGATAATTTTGTTAATCAGTTTCATGGGTTGCTCCTGTAAATATCTTTATTTTTATGTGATACACATCACAGTTACAAAGTTAATCCAAAATGAAACGCCGGTCAAGTATTTTTGTGACACTCATCACAATTCTTTTTAACTACCGCGCTTCTCTTCTGAGACTATCCGCTTTGAACCTCAACACATGATTAGGTAAGATAGCCCTCATATTCACAACAGTTCGATTTTCCCGACTCTGATTTACTGCTTACGGGCAACGAGTGGCTATCACTGCATATTGATTATTTGGAGAAATTTTGTCAGAACAGTGTCCTTGCGGCAGTACACTTGAATATCAAAGGTGTTGTGAACCTTATATTCTGGGTACCGAAGTTGCGGCTAAACCGTCTATATTGATGCGTTCCCGTTATAGTGCCTACGTGAAAAAGAATGTGGATTATCTCATTGCAACCTGGCATCCCGACTGCAATGCCGAACAATGGCGCGATGGAATCATTCAAAGTTTCAGCAATACCACATGGCAGGGGTTAGCCGTTATTGCTGAAATGGCTGGGGATCAAGATAATGAGGCTTTTGTTGAATTCATTGCCCGTTTTAAAGATGCCAATAGTACTCAGGTTAGTGCGATGCATGAACGTTCCCGCTTTCTTCGCATAAAAGAACACTGGTACTATATTGACGGAATCCGACCATCTGTGGGTAGAAATGATACCTGCCCATGTGGTTCTGGAAAAAAATATAAGAAATGCTGCGGGCGCTAACAGTAAAATCGTTCTTTTACTGGTCGTACCATCGAACATTTACATAACATCAAGTCATGCTAAGACAGGATTTACCACCTTATGCCACACCAGAATATACAAAAAAAAGTGCTCCGCACTATTTGCCCTGACGCCAAAGGCTTAATCGCAAAAATTACCAATATCTGCTACAAGCACCAACTGAATATCGTGCAAAATAATGAATTCGTCGATCATCTGACCGGCCGTTTCTTCATGCGCACAGAGCTTGAGGGTATTTTTAACGATACCACGCTATTGGCTGATCTGGATGATGCGTTGCCTGAAGGGACTAACCGCGAATTGCATACTGCCGGGCGTCGTCGCATTGTTATTATGGTAACGAAAGAAGCGCATTGCCTTGGCGACTTATTGATGAAAAGCGCCTACGGCGGTCTGGATGTAGAAATCGCAGCCGTCATCGGCAACCACAATGAACTACAAAATTTAGTCGAGCGCTTTGATATACCGTTCCATCTTATTAGTCATGAAGGTTTGACCCGTGACCAACATGATCAGCGCCTGATTGAACAAATTGAACAATACCAACCAGACTATGTTGTGTTGGCAAAATATATGCGCGTATTGACGCCAGCCTTTGTGCAACGCTTCCCATACCAGATTATTAATATCCACCACTCATTCTTACCAGCATTTATCGGCGCGCGCCCATATCACCAAGCTTATGAACGTGGGGTGAAAATCATTGGCGCTACTGCGCATTATGTCAATGACAGCCTGGATGAAGGCCCAATCATCATGCAGGATGTCATTCATGTTGATCATTCATATACCGCCGAAGATATGATGCGTGCCGGGCGAGACGTAGAAAAAAATGTACTGAGCCGTGCGCTGTATCGAGTATTAGCACAGCGCGTTTTTGTTTACGGTAACCGTACAGTTATTCTGTAAGCACGCAATAAATCGATATTTTTTGTCGATATAACCATCGCCACGGACAAAAAAACACCGAACGAATTATTTTTTTCATTTCAAGTCTTTACAGGGGCGCTTCATTTGATATGATGCGCCCCGCTTACCAAGACTGTGTTGTAGAACAATGTTGTTAAGTCATGTTGTAGAATAAATAGGCCAGTGGTGGGGTTCCCGAGCGGCCAAAGGGAGCAGACTGTAAATCTGCCGTCATCGACTTCGAAGGTTCGAATCCTTCCCC